>NZ_JBALOV010000020.1:103075-103242 GCF_036965045.1 Bacillus sp. JJ1533
ATATATAATCTGGGAATTCTAATTCTCTTATTGATGAAAAATCTTCCCTTTCAATCCATGTATGATGATCAAACCTTCTCACGTTGCTCACCTCATTTAAAGCATTTCCATTTTTTAAGGAAAAAGACCTCTCATTATAACATTACCAATAAAGATTTTTACGAGAG
>NZ_JBALOV010000021.1:0-47003 GCF_036965045.1 Bacillus sp. JJ1533
TCGTAGGTGTGTTTAGGTAAGTTTTCGTATAAGATCTTTCCATCATAGACCAACTCTATCGGTACAGTTCCTGCTGAGGGTAGTAAAGTTAGATCCCGCTTAGTGGTATTTTGGTATTGGTTTTTTTTTAATACAGAGAGGGAGCCATTTATCTCTAAAATGGCGCATTCCACTTCTTCAATGTTGAAGATATCTTTGCCCCGCAAAGCCTGTTTAAGAGAATCTGGTGAATACCCCATTCGCTCCATTGACTCTTCGAGAATTTGTCCTTTTTGAATTAGGGTAACAGGTTCTCCAGCGATCCATTTCCTGAAGCGGGGATTTCGAACCGCAACAAGATTCAGCATAAAAACGACGGTACCCATAATTATAATTGCAATCATAAAATACAGGAATTTAATTTTAATATTGAATGCTAGATTTCCTGCAATTGTCCCCATCGTAATTGAAGCGATATAAAGGTGATAGGTCCTCTGGGCAATCGTCTGTTTACCGAGCAACTGGACAAATACCCATAATAAAATAAAAGCGGTAAAGGTTCGAAAGATGATTTCAACAGATCCTGACATCGCTATTTCTCCCATACAAAAATCTCGACATTTTGTTTGTGATAGTATGTTCTTACAGCAAGACCTTTATTCTGTAATTAAAAAAGGTTCAATGGGTGCGATAGATGAAGAAGAATTAAGTGTTTTAGGATCGGGGCCATATTTTAGTTATTCTATTAAAAGGGCCATATAATTGAAAAATACTTTTAATGAAAACTAGATCTTTGTTTTGGAACATAGGATGAGATTGTGAAGGATTGCACTTAAACTAATGGGTGCGATAATCAAGAGTGATTATCGCTCATTTTAGTTGAAGTTATTAAAATAAAGAGCCGAGTGGTACATATATCAAATATATTTAAAAGAGGGAAAACGTAGAAAATTCAAGTCCTAATTAAGGTTGTTCAATAGGTCCTTTTGCTCTGCCAAACTTTTGTCTTAGATAAGGATTTATATAGTAATCTAATCCGTATCTGCCTGCATTTCTACCTGCTACTAAAACAAAAATTGTCAACAGGAGCATTTGAGGATTAACACTAACAGTACCACTAAATAAAAATGCAAAGTTCATTATTGTTCCCATTAATGAAGCTAAAGTTGTAAATATCCCAACTATTAATGCAATTCCCACCAGAGTTTCACCCCACATTACAAGGAAACCGAATAATCCAGCATTAGGAATAGCGAATACCTCAAGGAACGATGCCCACCAACCTTGAACAGTTGGATTATCACCTCTTGCATTAGCGACAGCACCGTGAAGAAACCCACTTGGATCAAATCCGCCACTTGTTATCTTTCCCCATCCACTAGTAAACCATTTATAACCTAAATATAATCTGAATATTAATAATACAATGGCTGCTATTTTACTTTCTCTTAGAAATTTTACAAACATAATTGGCCTCCTTTTTTACTATATTTTGTGTTTTTTATATCAATTATTCAGGAAAGCTAATTAGACATTTATTGCTCAATCCAAGGTTTATTGTACTAACGGTGCAGTTTAGTTCAATAAGACAAAGAGGGAATTCAAATTGTTTATCGAATATTGGTAAATAAAAAACAATTAGAGGGGGAAAGATCATTGAAGCACGCATTAGTTGTTGGTGGTACTGGTATGTTATCAAGAGTTTCGCTTTGGTTAATAGATAGAGGCTATCATGTGTCCATTATTGCTAGAAACGCTGAACGAATGAAGCAACTTCTACAAGAGACCAGTTCGAATAGTAACGTAACTCCATTATTAGTTGATTATAGAAATAATGACGAATTAAATGAGAAAATAAATCTAACAATTAAACAAAATGGAGATATTGATATTGTAGTTGCATGGATTCATTCGAAAGCAGAAAATGCTCTTCAAATTATTGCTAATGAGGTTTCAAAAGGTAAAAATGGTTGGGAATTATTTCATATATTAGGGAGTAGTTCAAACTTAGATGAAATCAAGAAAAAGACTGCAGCACCTACCAGTTATGTATATTATCAAGTTCAATTAGGCTTTAAATCTGAAGGTACCCAGTCAAGATGGTTAACAAATAAGGAAATTTCTGAAGGTGTAATTGAAGCTATTAAGATGAAAAAGAAAGTGATGACTATTGGTCAAATTGAACCCTGGGGAAATCGTCCTAATTGACAATTTATAACGTTGTGAAGGGCAGTGGTTAAAAGCCGGTGCAAGAGTAGAGGAACATTAATTTGAACGCAGCTTGTTGCTTATTCAAGTAAAGGAGCAGGTTAGCGCAATAAAGACTTTATGAAAGTCTGGGATTGCTTTTTAAATGATCTTATAAAAAGGCTGTTTTCAGATAGATTGTTGCTTATAATAAAATGTTGTTATAATAATCATTTTCAACCATTGTGAAGTATTATTTTAGCCCTTGTAATTAGGGAGTTTCCTTTTCATTTTATAGATAAGAAAAAAAGCTATCGATAAGAGCTTCAAACTGCCAAAAATCCCTCGATAGCTTTTACAGTGCATTTTTTAACCTTAACTCTTTCTAAAACTTAAAAGTTTTGCTACCAAATTTTGACAAACCTCATTACGTTGATTTAAAGTTTCACACTCAACAAATAGAAGTGCTTGGTTCGATTTTGATTTAGAAAATTTGATTTCTTTAATTGTACTCTTTACATATAAAACATCATTTGGGCGAGTTGGCTGTGGCCATTTAATCTCTCCACCAACTCCAATAATCCCATGAGCAAAAGGCAGACTATCTGTCAATAATTTCATAGTAATCGCTGCAGTATGCCAACCACTAGCAGCTAATCCTTTAAAAAATGTATCTTCCGCTAGATTCTCATCACAATGAAAAACTTGGGGATCAAACTCACTAGCAAATTTTTTTATTTTGTCTGCACTTAAATGATATTTCTTACTAATAAAAGTATCACCCACTTTTAAATCATCAAGATAAAGTCCCATAGAATATCCTCCTTCATACATATTTATCTTAAAAAGTTAAACATTCCTATGTATTAATGGTAATTTTTGAGGTTAATTGAATTGATTCTGGTTTTTTAATGATAATTACAAATAGACTTGCAAATAAACAGAAAACACCTGCTAAAAAGAACGCCCAAGTGTAAGTGTCAAAAAATTTATAGATTAGACCCCCTCCATAAGCTGCTGCTGCAGCACCAGCCTGATGAAAGGCAAAAATCCAACCATATATAATGCCACTTGTTTTTATACCGAAGATTTGTCTTGAGATGCTAATAGTTGGAGGTACTGTTGCAATCCAATCTAATCCGTAAAATACAGTAAAGATTGCTAGTAAAGTAAACGAACCTTCAAATAGTGCATAAGGTAGTAGTACCAGAGAAGCACCTCTTAAACTGTAGTACCAAAATAATAGCCATCGATTATCAAAACGATCTGACAGCCAACCTGATAATGTTGTTCCTACAAGGTTAAAGATTCCCATAAACGAGAGAAGCGATGCTGCTGTAATTAAAGGTACGCCAAAACTAATACAGTAAGAAATAAAATGTGTCCCAATTAATCCATTCGTTGAAAGCCCACAAATAAAGAAACTACCAGCTAACAACCAAAATTCCTTTACCTTCGCAGCTTTAGACAAACCATTGAAAGCTATTATAATAGGGTTTTCCTTTTGCACATCATTGCTTTCTTGTATTTCTTCTTCAAGTCCATAGGGAATAATGCCAACTTCCTTTGGTGTGTTTTTCATAAATAAAAGGATTATTATCAGCATAATGAAACTAAGAATCATAATTAAACCAATCGCTAGTCGCCACGAATAATTATCGATTATTGTCGCTAATACAGGAAGTAGAATTAACTGACCTGTCGCGGTACTTGCCGTTAATATTCCTACTGCAAGACCTCTTCTTTTCTCAAACCAATGATTCGCTACATATGGACTTACTACCGTTAAAAAAAGACTCGCTCCCAGTCCAATAATAACACCCCAAATAATGATCAGCTGCCATGACTGGTTAATAATTAGAGTAAGCATGAGACCTGTCAGCAAAGTTGCCATTGAACCAAACATCATTTTTTTTAACCCAATCACTTCTAATAATGCTGCCATGAACGGGCCTGATATACCAAATAAAAAAAGACTAATTGCAAAAGCGAGTGCAATAACAGATCGATCCCAGCCAAATTCCTTTTCGAAAGGGTCTATGAAAACCCCTGATGACGACATGACAATCCCAGCAACAATAATGGAGAAAAATGTTATGGCAAGAATAAACCAGCTATAGTGTATACGTTTCAAAACTCAACCACCTCCGAATATCCTCCTGTTTTTTCTTAATACTAACCCGTAACTAATTATTAGTAAAATTGAAGTTTATGAAGTTATCCATTGATTTTTTTGATACTATAGAAGTAAGAGTAAAATTAAAGTGGGTGAAATGATGGAAATACGCCATTTTGTTACGTTTAAAAAGGTCATTGAAATGGGTAGCTTCACACAAGCAGCAGAACATTTAGGTTACACCCAATCAACGGTGACTTCTCATATTCAGACACTTGAAGAGCATTTAGGCGCACCACTGTTTGATCGGATGGGTCGAAAGGTAAGGTTGACTGATATTGGCAAGAAGCTGTTACCCTATACGCAAGAAATTTTGGGTACTTATGGGAAAATTGAAAGCATTACTAGTGAGGAAAAGGATATAAGAGGGACGTTAAAGATTGCGGCTCCTGAATCTCTTACGGTATACCGCTTAGAACTCATACTAAGAGAATATCGAAAGAAATTTCCTCATGTAAGCATCCGTTTAAGTAATGCCACTTGCGGAGATAACAAGAAAGCAATACTTGAAGGTAGTGCAGATATTGCGTTTGTCATGTTGCCACAGTTTGAGGATTCAGATTTAGTCATCCATCCGTTAATGAACGAACCGATTGTTGTAGTTGGAAGTCCTGACTGTTCACTGAATAGTTTACCTAAAAGTTACGAAAATCAGAAGCTTAGCGAGTGTTTAATTACTAACGAGAAAGAAGCCAGTTATCGAAGAATATTTGAAGAGTTCCTACGTGATAGAGGGATTGTACCTTCAAACATCATGGAACTTTGGAGTATTGAGGCGATAAAACGATCTGTAATGAGTGGACTTGGTATTGCTTATTTACCTTTAATGGCTGTACAGGATGAAGTAGAGAAAGGAAAGTTGAAAATTATACCTTGTGAAGCTGATTTAAAACAGATATACTCCCAAGTCCTTTATCACAAAAATAAATGGGTTTCCCCTGCGTTATCAAGTTTTATAGATATTACCTTAAAACATGCAAGAGACTGTTCAAATGAGGAGACTACTTGTTGAGTTGAGATTGTGAAGTTTTAAACTTAAACTAACGGGTGCGATGATCCAAGAAGGATTAATCGCTTTTTTTGTTGAATTTATTGTATTATCGGAGCAGGTTAGTGGAATAAAAAGGTTTTGCAAATATGATAAAGACTCGTTAATATTTATCTATGGGTTTAATCCCTATATATGTAAAAAAGGAGCTATTTCCATGATTATTCAATTCATTCGTTACAGATAGAAATAGGTATAGACTATTTTTCGAATCCAACTCATATTTTTTAGAAAAAGTATGAAGAGGGTTTATTTGTCTATGCCTTTTTCATTTATCTAAAAACGAATGAATGAGGTGACTTCTTTGTTACAAGAGAATAAAAGAATAAAGAGTGCAAAATATGTGAGCAGTTTTGATACCATTTTTGCTTGTCCAATTTGTAATTCATCTATGAAGGTTTTGGAGTTTAAAAGTTTAATCTGCTCAAATAATCATACATTTGATTTTGCCAAGCAAGGATATATCAATTTTACAACTCACTCAGTAAACACTAAGTACAGCAAAGGTCTTTTTGAAGCACGAAGAAAACTTATTACCAAAGGTGCTTTTTATAAACCATTAAGCCACGCAATTGCAAAAATTATAGATGAACATTTTGATAAGACAAAAGAAACAATATCTATACTTGATACGGGATGTGGTGAGGGGTCACAACTTTCTAATATTAGTGAAATTGTTAGCTCTGACTTCTCTATAAATTTAGTAGGAGTAGGGATTGATATTTCTAAAGAAGGAATCATTGTAGCTTCAAAGAACTACCCTAATAAAATTTGGGCTGTTGCTGACCTTGCGAATACACCATTTAACAATAAAAAATTCGATGTTATTCTTAATATCTTATCTCCTTCAAATTATGCTGAATTTAATAGATTATTGAAATCAGACGGCTTAATAATCAAAGTTGTGCCTCAAAGTGGTTATTTAAAAGAGTTAAGGGAACATCTTTATCAAGAAACTGAAAAGCAAAATTACTCTAATTTAGAAACCGTAGAGAGATTTAATGAGAATTTTCAACTTGTAGAAAGTTTAAGGTTAAATTACACCATGAATCTTAACAAATCTTCAATTGAATGGTTGATTCAAATGACTCCATTAACTTGGTCAACAACAGAAGAACGAGTAAAATCTTTTTTAAATAAGGATTCGGCTCAAATTACTGTAGATTTGGATATATTAATCGGTAAAAACACAATTTAGAAAATAGACTATTAGGGTGCTACCCTAATAGTCTTTCTTCAACTAACGGGTGCTTTTCTGAAAGAAGGAGAAGCATTTTTTTTGTAGAAGTTATTTCTCTATAGGGGCAGGTTCGGTGAAGAAGGATGAATTTAAATATATATTTAACTCAATATGTTTAAGGATGTGAAAAGTTGAGAAAAATTATGTTTTTGCTACTCATTACACTTATACTTTCTGGTTGTCTTGGATTGGAAAATGGAGAAACAGAAGCATCGATTGATGAAGGGACTATAACGATTGGAGGAACTAAAAATGAACTGATATTGAATGAAGAAGGATATGAAGGAATACCTCTGTTAGAATATGCTACTCAACAACCTTCTATTGTAACAAGCCCAAACGAAAAAGCTACTATTCATATTGACAATGATCCGAAGGTTACGGTTTATCTTTGGGATAAGGATGTCCCTCTAAAATTAAATAGTTTCTCAATCCCATATGAAACGGGGCGTTATGTTTACAATATCGAAGCCAAATGGCCAACTAAAGAAGTAAATTTTATTTCTGTAATTGAAGTTCCGTATGAATTTAAGCGGGTTCAACGTGAAAAGGAACCTGATTGTCCAAATGAATGGATTCTGTCGCCGAATGGTGAAAAACAAGTGATGATTGAAGGGCTTAGAGAATTTGAAGCGAATGGAACAATTGTATTGAAGGAGCTAACCAGTAATACGATTGAGAATATTGATTTTAATCATGGTCATCAATGGACGGCTAAGGAAATTGCATGGTATGACAATGATTCAGTTTTGATAACGATTGGGCTTGTTCATGGTACAGTAACTCGTGGAGGTAATCTCTATCACTTAAATTTAACAACACTTGAGCTCACTCCAATCCTGGAACTCCCTAATAAGGAAGAAGTAGCTGATTTTTCAATAAAAGGTAATCTACTAACATATGAAGTACACGTTTATGAGGATGACGAAATGAACAAAGGGTATATGGAAACTAGAACTTTAGAACTATCAACTATAGAGAATTAAGGAATAAATATCCCATAAAATAATTGAATTAGTAAATAGGATAAATCTTATGTTCGCCCCCTTTAGAAGGCATAATCATTGGATATTGTATAGACAGAAAAAAAGTTTTGCGAAGCAGATTTGTTCAATAAGAAATCACAAAAGGAATGAGCTTTTACTGTAAAAAAAGAATAGACGTATTAATGTCTAATAAATAAAGTAATTCAAAAAATGTACATTAGTATTATTACACGACAAAAATAAAAATATATGGAGGTTAGTAATGTTATTTATGATATTTGGGATTATTGCAATAGTAGCAACTTTTATAAATCTTTATATGTATAAAGCAGGAAAGGATTATAAGCTTGCTATGGCGATAGGATTATCATTTACAGCATTAACACTTTGTGCAGAATACAGTCTTGTATCAGTGTGGGTAGAAGTGGAAGATTGGGCAGCTTTAATGGATGTAGTACCTGGTATGGAAAGGGCATTATGGTTTTTGACAATTGTTTCTATCTTACTAAATATAGCACCTATACTTTTAGAACGAAAAGGTCAGAAATAATGACTTATTTTATAATGTCGGTACTTCGAAAGAGAATCCCCCTTAGGCAGTCAGATTAAAATATATCTGTTTTACCTTAGAGGGACATTTTTATATCACATAAATATCATTAAGCCGTCCTAATAGCCAACTTTATTAATGGATGTCTTGAATGACCTTTTCTAGGAATTCACCCATTCGCTTAACGGCCGGCTCTGAAAAATCAAAACTGACCCCAGTTTCTTTATAAATAGCTGCGATGGATTGATTGTAGTCCGCACTTGCACCTTTTTTAAAGGATTCGACAGCTTGCTCTGGGTCTTTCTGATAGTTTTCAAGTAATTGTAAAGCACCAAGCATTGAAATCGAGTATTCGATATTATAGAAAGGAACTTCAAAATAATGAAGGGTTCCTGCCCAACTCATCCCAATTTCCTCTTCAAATCCAGTAGTATCGACAGGGTTTAACCCATATCGTTTTGAGATTTCAAAGTATTTTTCATCACGCTCTTTAGCAGTATGGGTAGGGTTCGTATACATCCAATGCTGGAAAAGGTCTCCTGACAATGGACCGAATAACATTGTGAATGCCCGTCTAAGCTCTTCACGCTGTGCGCTCTTAAAGTCTTCTTCTTCTGGATAAAAACGATCCAGCTTATCCAATAAGAGCAATTCCATCCCATGAGAATACAGTTCAGCTATTTCCATTCGATGCTGGTAGTCTTCAGTTGGACCGTGTTCGGAAAACTGGAGGTACCCATTCACAGCATGGCCCATTTCATGAATTAATGCAATCAGAGAGAAAAAAGAGGGACTAAAGTTCGCAAAAACAAAGGTATCCCCTGAAACAGGTAAGGACGTACAGAAACCACCTGGGCTTTTTCCTTTTCGATCTCCAAGATCTAGTAACCCATTCTCTCTCATGTAATCGAAACGGTCTGCAAAATATGGGTCAGTTTTCCCTAACATCTTAGAAACGCCATCCATAAGAGTAGACACCTCGGAGTATGGTGGGTTTTTCATCAATTTTGCAGTGTTATCCCAAGGGCGATAGGTATCGACACCAAGCTTGGACTTAAATACATCCGCCAGTCGATTCCAAGCTGGGATAATATGTTTCTCGACATTTTCATGAAAGTCATAACAATCTTGAACACTATACTCACGATTTTTGACCACAAACATATAATCACGATAATTTTCAAAGCCTGCATTTAATGCGATTTGATGGCGTAGCTGCACGAGTTCGTCCATAATGGCATCCATATCCTGCTTGATTTGACGAAAGGCAGCTCCTATCTTCCTATAAGCTTTTTCTCTTATGGCTCTGTCAAGATGATCCAGTTGGGATTGGATAAACGGAAAAGGCTTTTCCTCCCCATCCCAATCAACTGTTAAACCTCCCATGATTTCACTATACTTCGTGCAGAGCTCTTGTTCTTTTACCATGAGTGGAATGTTTTCTTCTCTGAACAGCTTCACTTTGGACTCGCGAACTTGCCTCATTAATCCGTAGCGTTTTTCTTCTAATTGGTGTAAATAAGGAGACTCACAGAATTTCTCATTTAGTTTTGCTTCATACTTCATTAAAAGCGGCTGAATGACCTGCTGATCGTGAAGATACGTCGACTTGATTTCTGCATCTTCTGTGTTCCGGTAGAAGTCGACTTGGTGACCTGTCATCGCCTCAGAAATTTTAATCATTAAATTTTTTTCCTCTTTTAACCACTGTTCTAGGTCGGAAACGGATTCAATTGGAACATTCAGTAAACTTTGAATCTGATATTCTACCCCTTCTACATCTTGTAAATCAATTAATTCTTTATAGTATGTATGACTTAAACCTTCTGTCATCGTTCAATCACCTTCCCCTTTTTTAATCTATCTTTCATTATATTATAGAATCCTAATTCTTACATCCAGCTTTTTCTAAATAGATAAAGCAGGATAGTTCTCATGCTCCCTTTTTGTGTTCGCAAACACGTTTACACTGCAGTGTTCGATAATCTAAGGAGGATTATCGCTTTTTTTGTTGAAGTGATTAAGCTAACGGGAAGTTTAGTAATAAATGAGTATTTTCCAGGGAGATATAATGATGAAAATAAAAAATAAAATGATGTTATTCTTATTGACTGTTATTTTTGTTTCAGGATGCACTCATAATAATTTAGCAGACAAACAACAACCAAGAGAACTGAACTTACATAAACCGGCATTCTCAAATGAAAAAGGTTACCTCCACGTCCATGGAATAACTTTGGGAGACTCAATGGATAGGATAATAGATCGCCTAGGTGAAAAGTATGCAATAGAAGAAGAGGATGGAAGTGGGGCAGATGAAGTCTTTGATTATAATGGGCTTGCAAGATTTTATTTCATCGATAAAAAGGTAGACATGATCGTATTAACGAAGGTAGATAAAAAATACTTTAACAAAGTATTTGATGATTATGAAGGCTCTAAATTTACATCTTTCATAAATGAAGCTGATAGTGACCGCTATTTTTACTCTACGGAGACTAATCAAGTATTGAAGGCCACTACGAATGTTCCTAATCAGGATCTATATTTGTACCTAACATATCCTGGTCCAGAGATCCTAGAAAATCCAGATTACCTAAAGATGAAACAAAACGTAAAATAATTCTAATCCATACTGAGATAAAGTTAGTAGGAATAAGAAAAATCATTCAATCCAGCAGGCATTAATAATATAATTTAGGTTTTTTCGTCCCAGCACATTGAACAAAGAGAATAACTCAATCATTTAAAAGTTGAAACATTATATGGTGTCTATCGTGTATAAATAAAGCTAAGTGATTAGCTTACAAGAAATGAAAAGTATATTCATTGTAAATGATTAGTTGAATGCAGAAAGGCTGTGAAGGTATTTTGGCTGGTTATAAAGCAATGCTATTTGATTTAGATGATACCTTACTTAATCGGGATCAAGCAGTAGATAACATGTTTTTACTGATTTTAGAGAAGTGCTATGAGGATGTTCAATTGTCAACGAAAAATGCGATGCTTATAAAATTCAAAGAATATGATAAAAGAAGCTATGGCCATAGTAATAAAACAAAGGTTTTAGAATCATTTTTTGGTGACTTTTCTCCAAAATATCGATTGCCAAACAATTCTATTCAAGATTTCTGGAATGAGCATTTTCCTCGTTGTTTTTCAATCGATCAACATACTATTAATATCGTAAATACGATAAAGAGGCATGTGAAAGTTGCCATAATAACAAATGGCTCAACACAAAGACAAAAAGCTAAAATCATAAACACTCATTTAAATGATTATTTTGATACCATCATTATTTCTGAAGAAGTGGGATTTAGTAAACCTGACAAACGCATATTTGATCTAGCTTTAAATAGGCTTAATGTGCAGCCGGAAGACGCATTATTCGTTGGCGATAACCTAGAGAAGGATATTGGTGGTTGTCAACATGCAAATATAAAAGGCATTTGGTTTAATCCTCATATGATCAAGAACGATACTGAAATACAACCATATATGGAGATCAATTCATTGGATAAATTATTAAGGTATGTTACCTAAAGGCTCATCTATGTGCGATTGCTAAACAAGGCAGTCGCTTTTTGTATTTTTGGAGTAGGAAAGTCGTATAGGGATTTGGAATATTATGTTAATGTCTATTGTATATTGGAGGGAAAATCAATGAATATTGCGGGGGAGTTAATTAGTTTAATCGAACTTTTGTGAGATTCACTATTTGTTTAACTTAAGATAGACATGCTCGTAATTAGGAAACTAACATATATAATTGGTAACTGCCTTTTTAGGAGAGATGTATTTTGAACTACTTAAATAATCCGTATTTGAATCACTTCATTAACGGTTATGACTATAGAACCCAATATCAATATCCAACAACTGGAAGTACAAACTGGCATAGATATGAACATTATGTAGCTAGGGCTAAATCTTTTTCAAGAGAGGAAGCAGCCGCAATTGCTTTACTATTAGGCATTGATTTTAATAAGACCAAATTTGATTTGGATGAGTTTTGGATGGGAGTAAACACAGAGCTTGAACATGGATCAATAAAAAGCCAAACAAATGTTACAGAAGATAATCCTATTATTACAGGGAAAATTGCATTGGCTCATCTTAACGAGATTCCTGATTACTATAAAAGATTAAAGGTACTTGAGCAAGAGGCAAAAGCCTATTGGAACAAATGACCGTTATTCGCTACCCTATTGTAACAAATTCAAAATTTGAGGATTAAAGCTGTCATTAGGGCAGCTTTTTCCTGTTTATAAATGAACCTAAACAGGGCTCCTCTTTTTGTTCCGCAAACAGGACTGATAAGTTCATTTAGGCTGTGTTAGAATTTAAAGTCATAAGAAATTACTTGCATTATTAAATGTATCTGAAACGGTTGCTTCGGCACCCATTTTTTTATTTTGAGGAACAATGTAATCGTTGTTAAACAGAGAGACTTTGAAAAGTCAAAAATGATATACTTTTCGTTAAACGAAGGTAGATGTATTTCGAGAAATGGAAACAGTCAGGACTTAGGAGGGGAACTTTATGGGAGAGCAAGAAAAAATAAAGATTTTTGATGATAATAAGAACCTTATAGGTGTAGCATCTCGGAGCGATGTACATAAGCTTGGATACTGGCATGAAGTATTTCATTGTTGGTTTATCAGTAATGAAGGGGGAGTAGATTATATCTATTTACAGCTTCGTAGTAAAAATAAAAAAGACTATCCTAATCTATTAGATATTACTGCTGCTGGTCATTTACTAGCTGATGAAACAGTTGAGGATGGAGTAAGAGAAATAAAAGAAGAAATTGGGATAGATGTAGCTTTTGAGGAGTTAATAAAATTAGGTGTAATTGATTATTGTGTTGTACAAGAAGATTTTATTGATAAAGAACGAGCGAACGTGTTTTTATACAAGAACGAAAATACCTTTCATGACTTCACGCTTCAAGTAGAAGAGGTTGCAGGGATTGTGAAAGCTAAACTTATTGATTTTTCTCAACTCTGGTTTGGTGAAAAAGATGAAATCGAAATCAATGGATTTCAAATAAATGATGATGGAATAAGGCAAAGTATGAAAGAAATTGTAAGCAAGGATAAATTTGTTCCACATCAAGTTTCTTTTTATAAAGAAGTTATTCAAAAAATAAACGAATACGTTGTTAATCCAAAGGGGTGTATGAGATGAAACCACGAATTTCCGTTCTAACATTGGGTGTAGATGATTTGGAAAGGTCATTAAAATTCTACAAGGAAGGATTAGGACTGCCAACAAAAGGAATCGTAGGTCAAGAATTTGAACACGGTGCGGTTGCTTTTTTCGATTTACAACCAGGATTAAAACTCGCAATTTGGAACCGCAAGGATATCGCTCACGACACAAACATAAATCAGACCCCAATAAGTCCAACTGAGTTTACGATTGGTCATAATGTAGGGAGTAAAGAAGAGGTTGATAAGGTCATGGATCTGGCGGTCAAGGCTGGTGCAACTATTACAGTTCCAGCACACGATACCTTTTGGGGAGGATATTCTGGATACTTCCAAGACCCAGACGGACATTTGTGGGAAGTAGTTTGGAATCCTGCCTGGGATTTTGCAGAATAAGGATTAGAAGAACTTCATCTGTAACTAAGGCCAAAATTGGTATTAAGTTAGAATAACCGTTATCATAAAGGGAGAATGAACGGTTTATTTAACTTAACTAGAGGTTACGAAAAACGGATATTAGTTTGTTGGAAGACTTATCTCCTAAATCTCAAATAGAAAGGATTGGGACAACGGAACCTGTCCCTATGTCCCAAAGGTGAGATTATGAAGTCAAGGTATGGTAACTTGAATGATGTTTCGACTAAGAAAACGTTTCGGGATATGCGAAAGTGGCAGAAGGAAAGACAAAGTAAAGTGAAGGATTTAACTGAAAATATTCCGCAATGTTCAAACAAAAGGATTCAAGAAATTAAGGAAAATAGAATTCGAACTTCCTATACCTGGATTGGACATTCTACCTTTTTGCTTCAACTTAATGGACTTAATATACTTACTGATCCGGTTTGGGCGAAACGGATGGGTTTTCAGAAGCGATTAACAGAACCAGGATTTCCGTTGGAAGATTTACCGGAAATCGATGTTGTGGCCATTTCACATGGGCATTATGACCATCTTGATTTTCCAACCTTGAAAAAATTAAAAGGTAATCCGTCCTATTTTGTTCCCATTGGAATGAAGTCTCTTTTTATAAAAAAAGGGTATCAAAATGTAACAGAAATGAGCTGGTGGGAATCGTTAGAATACGAAGGGATTAGCATTCACTTTGTTCCAGCTCAGCACTGGACAAGAAGGTCGCTTAACGATATGAATACCTCCCATTGGGGCGGGTGGATATTTCAAACCACCAGTGAAACGTTTTATTTTGTCGGGGATACAGGCTATTTCTCCGGGTTTAAGGAAATAGCTGCACGTTTTATGATTGATATCGTATTTATGCCAATTGGCGCCTATGAACCGGAATGGTTTATGGCAGACTCGCATATTTCTCCTGAAGATAGTGTGAAGGCATTTATCGAATTAGAAGCAAAGCAGTTTGTTCCCATGCATTATGGTGCTTATCGATTAGCAGATGATACAGGGCCCGAAGCCTTGGAGCGTTTACTGCGAGAATGGGAAAAATGCCAGCTGCCGAAGGAGCAATTAAAGGTTTTATCAATAGGGGAAACCGTAATGTAATTAAGTTGAAAAATTGGTTCTGATTAAGGACAGTAGAAAGACTAGGATTGTAATAACTCTCCTAGTCATTTTGGTCAATGAAGTTATGTTTTTTCTACAATGATCATTTCAAAGCGTTTGGTAGAGCAAAAACTAATATTATGAAACTATGACATATTTAAACAGCGGGGAGCGATATGTTCAACGCCTACTAATGTATAACTGACGATGGAGACTTCGGACTTCCTCCGCCAGTTCAGGAACAGGGCCATCTATTGTGGTATCTCGAATCACATCTTGAATAGGAAGATTCCGTACACGAGATGGAGGAGCCCCCATTTCGCTCAACCATTGTGCCAACTGTTCAGACGAACTTGCATAAACGATCCGGCCTAAACCAACCCAGCCATGAGCCGCAGCGCACATCGGGCAATGTTCCCCTGAGGTGTATACTGTCGCTTTGCTTCTTTCTTCAGCTGTCATATTATTGGCAGCCCATCTGGCTATCGCAAATTCAGGGTGTTGGGTATGGTCACCGCCTGCCACATGGTTATGATCTTCAAAAAGCACATCTCCATCTGCTGAAACAAGGACTGAACCAAATGGCTCGTCACCTTTTTCCAATGCAGTTTTTGCTAAATCAACACAACGTCTCAGGTGCTTCAAATCTGTTTCATTTATCATATTTGTATCCTCCTCGGCCTTTATTTTTTATCAATAAATTATAAACATACCTGTTTGAATGAGGCTTGATCCTATATAAAGTCAATCAAATTCAGAGGTATTTGGCAAGTGAAAATCATATTCTTTACATGGTTAATAACTGAGTAAAATACTAAAACTAACCAGATAGGAAACTAACACTAGAAAATGGGGTGATTTTTATGAGTAAAGCTAAAGGAAAAGGTGGAACAGGGAGAGGAACAGACAAGAAGGGCTGGAATCGTTGGCAGGCTAGTGCAAACAAAAAAAAGAGTGCAAAACCTTATAAAAGTAAAGGTATAAAAAAAACGGATGGTGAAAATAACCCCACAAGCAACAGGTAAAGTCGCTTTTGTCGAAAGGAACCGTAAAAAACAAAACGACAGGAAGCCCCGCCGTCGTTTTGTTTTTACCAGTATTTCAACATTTCTTTGATATTCGCTTCGTCAACTTTTAAAAACGAATCCAATTCGTCAACCTTATCTCCGTCCAAGTGTTCCGACACGCCGAACGGTTGTCCCGTTTTGTTGACCACGACGTTAATATCGTTCAACAATTGCTTCATGTATTTAACCGCTTGGTGATATCGTTCACTTGCGGGCTTCCACTTCTTAACCGTTTTACTTGGGGGCTGTTTATGCATTTTTGCTTTGTCAATTTTTACGTGATTTGATCGCTTGTCTTGTTCGATTTGTATAACCGCTGCAAGCATTCGCAACTTATGGAAATCTTTTTCAAGATCAGCACCTTCAACCTTAATATGATCGCCCACGACTGTAAGGATTCCATATGATTCAATAGCGTAGTAGTATTCGGGCGGATATCCCGCTTGCATTAATTTTTCGTCGGCTTCCTTGTTCCATAATCGCAATTTGCTTGAAATGTAATCTTTCGCATTCGTAGGGAAATCAGGATGTGTTAAATCACCCTTTGTTGATACGTCCTTCCATTCCTTCGGACGAGATAAGTCCCCAATTATATCATTCAAGGCGTTCAATTTCGCCCATGCTTTGAAATATCCTTCTGCGTCCCTGTTTGTCCGTGCTTCGGTTATACCTTCAATCGTTTCGTCAATCAATCCATTCAATGCCACATTTTCCGACATTGATTTCACGGATTCCAAAATCGGAATGTCACGTTCAACTGATTGGTTAAGAAGATCTTGCGGATAGAAACCTTTTTCAAATGTGTTGTAATGAAGTAGTGAACTAGATGGAAGATTGAATCGAATTTTCTTTTGCAATGCTTCGTCTTCCTGTTGATATGCAAAAACCGCTGCCGTGACCGTTGGGTTATTCTTCATAGTTTCGAAACTTGGTTCTTCGTTCTTTTCCACTGTTTCAAGATATTTCGTCACTTTGTCGGACATTTCTGGCTTTAAGGGTGTATTCTTTGGATAATCCTTGATTATTTCATTGATTTCTTCCTTCGTTGGTGCGTTCACTTTCACTTCCGATTGTTTTTCCGCTTTTGCTTCCGATAGTGCATCAACGTGCGTAAATCCAACGACTAAACCTCCTCCGATAACAACCGCACCCAATCCTAATAATGCTTTCGATTTCATCTTCTTATCAATCCCCTTCCTTCAATTTTTTTCCTTTTTTAAGTCTAACATAATTATTTTGCAACTTGGTAAATTAGTCATTTATTTTTCAGATATTCATAGAAAATAATCAAGTTTGTGAAGGTGAAGCGTAGGTCATAGAAGAAGGATTAAAGCTCCTTTTTGTTGAATTCCTTATTGAACAAATGAAGCAGGTTTGTTTTATGAGATATAAATCATTTTAAGATGTCTAATACATAATGAGGGGGAAGCGACTTGGGAAAAGGAATTCCATTTTTAGTTATTTTCTTATTTAGCATGTTATATATTTCTGCTTGTAGTAAAAATGCGGTAGACAATGGAGAGTACCCTTACGGACATTATAAAGATGATAAAATGATAGGAACTGTATTGGAAGTTAAGAAAAGCGAAGTCAGCGTTGTTGTTGATATTTCTGAATGGGAAAAACGAGATAGAAAAGGTCCTGGTATAACAAGTGAAGGATATTCTTATACATCTAAGATAACGGAAGAAACAGTTATTAACTATGAGGATGGAACAGAAGCATCTATTGATGATATAAAAAAGGGGCAAAAAGTGTTAGTTAATCCACCAAGAGGGAATGAGTTCGAGGGTTATCCGAAAGAAATAATATTATTAAAGATGACAGACGGAGATAAGTATTTAAGGCTCTTATCACATGTAGAAGGATTTAATATTGTTGTAATGTACAAAATTGGTGAGAAAGTGCCCGACGAGATGCAAGAGCAAATGTACGGAAAGATTTTGAACATCATGGAAAACAAAGAGCAAGAAGCCGTAGCCACATGGATGGAATACGATGAAGATTACGTGGTCGATTATAAAGAAGAACTGGGAATTGAAACATTCCCTGTAATACTCGTATTTAACAAAGAAGAACTAGTTTATAAAACCTATAAAGTTGATGAAATATATGATTTTTTTAAAAACTTGAAAGAATAATAACATAAGGTTTTTTGCTTGTGAAAAAATGCACTTAAATTAAAGGGTGCATTATAGTAGATTAATAATTATATTTTATAAAGGGGAATATTTTAATGAAAATCGATGTCAAGACTTTAGAAATAATAAAAGTTCTTTCCTGGGTTGTTATAGCGATCAGTTCAGCATTCATTGCCCTATGGCTTAGCCAAATCATTCAACTATTAGAGGTTATAAGCGGTAATCTTGGCGGGATATCGAATAGCCTTTTCGATTTATCTAATAAAGAATAAACTTATAAACTAAAAGTCTGTATTTACTTATTGAAATAACAGGTAATAGCGTTCAAAATCAGTAATTGCTTTTTGCACTAAAAGGTGCAGGTTAGTTGAAGATTGATTTTAATTAATGTTCAATAATCGTACCATTTAACCTAATAATAGGATGAATAAAATACTACTTTTTTATGTGTTCGCCAGGCTCCTTCGGAAGCTGAAAAAGTTGATTATTCAAAGTATAAAATAATTCATTAACGAATAGAAACGTAAAAGAGCCAATCCTATATAACGGATTAGCTTTTTTTGCAACCTTCATATAAAACTTCCACCTTAAAGTTGCCCAAATACAGGAAATGCAGCCCATCAAAATAGTTACTCGAATGGGTTTACACTACTATTCATTTATTAATTGATCTCTATTATCTGCTTGAGGAGGTTTTTCCAACCATCCATGTTTAATCATAATATTGGCCCCATCTTCAGCATATAGTAAAACCTCTGGAAGCATCGACGCATACCTCAGTCCTAAATCTCTTCTTTGACTTGTACCCATAGCTGTTCCATAATATCCAATTGAAACTGAGGCCATAGTTAATATATGATACATCATGAGTTTATCAAAAAAAACATTCGTTGTAGTATTTGAAATGGCTGAACTCCAACTCATAGGAGTAGGTAAATCCTCTTTTTTTAAAAATTGAGTGAATATATCTGAATTTTTTTCAGCAAGTTTTTTTCCTCTTGAAAAATATTGCTTTACTTCCTCGTCTTGTGCAGTCTGAGCAAAACCAGTTATTAAGGCTTTCCCAATCGCATTTGATTCAAGATTAATAAATAATTGTGTAATTTCAATAGCTGTTAGGGCCCTCTTGTCACCAAAAAATCCGGCCAAAAAACCTTGATCTTTTACAAATTCAACCTTATCCGGCTTGGATAGAGACGGGGGCCTAACATATGTCCCTTGTTTTAACATTAATTCTCTTGTTAAATCCTGCAACATAATTCCTTTTTCGGATATACGTTTAAAAAAAGATACAAGATCCGGACGTGTAACAATTCCAAGTGATGAACCACCTGCAGTCATAGCAATAATCGACATATGCCTTAGGTATACAAGCATAAACGAATCTGAAACAAGTTTGGGGGCATCAAGATTGACATCATTCTCGGCAAATCCAATCGGTATCGGATAATTTTCCTTTTTAAAAAGCTCTTCCATAATAGAAAGATTCTCTTTAGCTGTATCCAATGTCCATTCAATAACTGGACGTACTTCTTCGTCTTCTACTTTTTCTAAAAAGTAACGATTTACACAAGTTGCCACTGTGTCATTTATATATTGCGCCCATAACCCCGATATTTCGGCAGCCGTTAAAGGAATCTTTGTTTTATCTTCCATATGTATAAATTATCCTTTCTTTTTTACTTTTTAGTCTCCCACAATATGAGGGACATTATCACTGCTTTAGTAAAATATTCAGTGAAATAAGGCTAATTTAAACCATACAACGATTACAATTTTAGCTATGCCGTATCATACTCTGCAACCGTATTAATATACTTAGGGAAGTTCCCTGAAGGATGGAAAAAACGAACATTATGGTATTGTTATGGGTAGGAATATATTTAGGTGTAGAATATTTTAACAGTAAGTTTGGGGTTATTTCATACCATAGGTGATCTGTTGTATTTACAGGTATTATTTTCTTTATCTTGCCTATTCATCACAAAATACCTTTGTTAGCTTGGCTATTTTCAATAATAATTATAGTATCGTTATATAGCTGTTGGATTGGAGAAGAAACGGATAAGCAAGAGGGCGAGATAACTCTCCAAATCAATAACTTTGATATTAATCAGATTAAAATACCAGAAAAAACGTTAGTGAGATTTGAAAAATAAAGGCTTCTTCAACTAAAGGTGTAGTTTTGTGGATGAAGGATAATATCTCTTTCTTATTGAAGTTAAGAATTAGATTTTTCTTTAGAAATTGGGGGTATTTCATGAAGAAAGTGACCATATTTGTAGTTATCATTCTATTTATATTATCAGGTTGTAATAGAAGTTATCGTTCCCTTGAAGAAGCAGTACAAAGTCAATGGAAAACTCCAATAGAAATTCTCAACCAAAACAAAGAGAAGCAATTAGTATATTATTTGGACCAAACTCAGCATATCTTAGGTGTTTACCATTTCGAGAAGGGAAAGTATAGATACAGCAATGACCAAAGCGTTGGTATGAGGTTCAGTTCAGGCAAAGGTTACCCTTTTTTTGTTCAAGCTAACTATTTTGAAGGTATAGGTAATATAATTCATGGTGCAATTACAACAGACCAATATGAGGTAGAAAAGTTTGTTATTGAATATAAAAATGGGGAAATCCAGGAAATTAAAGCAAAAAATAATACATTCATTGCAGACTTACCTCCAATTCTAGCAACAACAATAGAAGAGTTTCAAACGGAAATTGCCAATGTGATAGGATATGATAACCAAGGAAAGATTGTAGAAAGTTATTATTAATTTTTTCTTGAAGTGATATTGAAATTAGACTTTGTGAATCGCTGTTAGCTAAAGGGTGCATTAATCCAAGAAGGAATTAATGCACCCTTTTGTTGAATTTATTATTGAGCAAACAAAGCAGGTTAATTGAAATAAGAAGTATAATGTAAGCCTCATTAAATTATTAAGAGCATCGACTATTTGGTTGTCGATGCTCTTTCATTTTGCTTTTGCAGTTTATGCTTCTGATGATTTAAACCCCATTCATGCATATTCACTAAAATAGGTTCTAAACTTCTTCCATAATCAGTTATAGAATATTCAACTTTAGGTGGTACTTGTGGGTAAACTACTCGGTCAATAATATCCTCATCTTCTAACTCTCTCAAATGCTTAGTTAACATTTTCTGTGTAATCTCTGGGATACTACGTTTTAAGTCACTGAATCTCATTGTACCGTTTTTCAATAAATGTAATAAAATAATGGGCTTCCATTTCCCCACGATAATATCTAAAGCGTCATCGACTTGACATAATTCCGGTTCAATATTCATGTTCATTTACCTCCAATAGTATCTCTTTGTATACTATACCACTTTAAAGTGCGTACTTCTTAAAAAGGTATTTATAAGTCATAATAACAGTGTCAGATAAAAAGAACAACTTTATATAAAGGTAGGTTTAATAATATGGAAAAAAATCGAATCGACAAAAGTAAAGGTCTAGAATTTGGTCTATATACTTTAGGAGATCACATGCCAGATCCTAAAACTGGAGATCGTATTTCAGCTAAGCAACGGATTCATGAAATTATTGAATTGGCTAAGTTAGCTGAACAAGCAGGTATTGACTTTTTTGGTGTGGGAGAAAGTCACCAAGAGTATTTTGCTACTCAGGCACATACTGTTGTTTTATCGGCTATTGCCCAAGCAACAGAAAAAATAAAAATCGGTAGTTCTTCTACAATTATAAGTACTTCAGACCCCGTTCGTGTGTATGAAGATTTTGCGACAATTGATTTAATCTCGGATGGACGTACTGAAATCATTGCAGGACGGGCTTCGCGTATCGGTCTCTTTGAACTACTAGGTTACAATATACGTGATTATGAAGCTTTATTTGAGGAAAAATTTGAATTACTTCTAAGGTTAAATGAAGAAGAGGTTGTTAATTGGAGTGGTCAGTTCAGAGAACCGTTGAAAAATGCAAAAATTTTGCCTAGACCTAAAAATGGTTCGCTACCTATTTGGCGTGCAGTAGGAGGTACGCCTGCGAGTGCGATAAAGGCTGGTTCTGCTGGAGTTCCAATGACCTTGGCAATGCTTGGAGGGGCTACTAGTTCTTTTAAAAGAACAATTGATGTTTATAGAGAAGTGGCAAAAAGTAGTGGTTTTGACCCTAATACTCTACCCATTGCAACAACTGGTTTCTTTTATGTGGCGGAAACAACCCAGGATGCCTTAAAGGAATATTACCCTCATATTAATCAAGGGGCTTTTTTGGCAAATGGTCAGGGTTTTCCGAAACAACTTATGGCACAAGGTACTGATGTTCGTAGCGTATTGAATGTTGGAAGCCCGCAACAAATTATCGAAAAAATTTTATATCAACATGAACTTTTCGGTCATCAGCGTTATCTTGCACAAATCGACCTGGGTGGAGTTTCATTTGATAATTTAGCCAAAAATATTGAACTAATAGGTACAGAAATTTTACCTGCTATTAGAAAATATACAGTAAAAGATTAGGAGAGGGATAAGTTATGAAAATTGTTGGAATTTCAGGTTCAATTGTAGGTTCTAAAACCAAAACAGCTATGGATTATTTAACGAAAGAAATTGCTGAAAAATATCCAGAAGCAGAATACAGTCTTATTGATTTAGCGAATTATAATGTTCAATTCAGTGATGGGCGTAATTATTTGGATTATGAGGGTGATACTGCGTTTGTTACAAAGGAAATCATGGAAGCAGATGCCATTATGATCGGTACACCCATTTTCCAAGCGTCTATTCCAGCTACGTTGAAAAATATTTTTGATTTGCTGCCAGTTAATGCATTTCGCGATAAAGTGGTGAGTATACTTGTGACAGCAGGTTCATCGAAGCATTATCTTGTTGCCGAACAACAATTAAAACCAATTCTTTCATATATGAAGGCACAAATCGTTCAAACTTATGTATTTATTGAGGAAAAGGATTTCTTGAGAAAAAAAATAGTAAATGATGATGTTTTATTCCGTATTACAAGATTGGTTGAAGATACGGTATTTCTCACCGAAACATATACAAAAATTCGACAAGAAAAAGAAGATAAGTATGATTTTTAAGTTTTATCAATTTCTTCTTCAACTAACGGGGTGTGTTGATCCAAGAAGGATTAACCACCTTTTTTGTTGAAGTAAATAACCGGTCGAAGATAGGGGCATGCATTCGACTGAAAACAAAGAATGAGTTCAACATTTCAACATTTCAAACCTTTATTATTTCCACATGTTAATAATCAAGTTGAGCTAATAGCGAAAAAGTTAATACAACAAACAAAACAGCAGGGAATGTTGGTTATTGAACTAAAGGAGCTAGATAGTTGAAGGAGGTTTTATAACTTCAAGGAATAAATTTTTGAAAAGGGGGTTAGAGATGAAAAATTTTTTTGGTTTAACTACAATATTGGTTTTAGGGGTAATACTTGTAGCTTGTTCTGGAAAAGAACGGCAATTAATAAGAGCTGATGTTCAAAAGGTTAATCAAGAAGGAAACTATGAAGATGATGTTATTATGATTACTGACAAAGAAAAATTAGATTCAATTAAAAGATCATTGGAAAATGTAATATGGGATCCACATACGAAAGCTGAAATGGCGAGAAATGAAGATATATTAGCTACTTTGTTCTACACTTTTGATGGAAATATGCCTGAAAGACTTTATCAATATCGAATTTGGTTTAGTGTCAACAATGCCACGATTATTAGTAACAATGATAATGAAGGTTATGGAAGAATTTTAGATAAAGAAATTGTAAGTGAGCTAAAAGAAAACTTATTAAACTAACGGGGCAGGATGGGGTCAATTAATTTTAATGAATCCTACTGGCTAACTCTAAGAACAAATGGTGAGAGAAAGTTAGGGATGACAGTATACGATCATAAATATTTAATGATATTCGATTACAGCACAAATAGTCAAACAAGTTACCGAATAATCAGTGGATTTGACTCGTCTAATATAGAACAATATTTTAATTTAACGCGTTTAGTGTGTGAACGTTTGTACTTAAAGTAAAGGGTGCGTTGATCTAAAAAGGATTAATCGCTTTTTTGTTGAATTCCTTATTAAACAAACGATGCAGTTTAATGGAAGAAAAATAAGAAACTGATATCGAAGGCATCTTTAACGGATGCTTTTTTTATATGAAATATTATTATTAAAGGTTTAACGCCAATAAAAATGAATCCTGTTAATAAATATTTTAAAAATTGAACCTATTATGATTTGATAATCGTCTAATAGCTGGATTTGAAGTAGGTTGAATGGGAGGGTAGTAGATTGGACAGAGAAGAAAAAGATTTCATATTAGAAAAAATGATGATTGAATATGGTAATGAGTTGGTACGATTGGCATTTTCTTATGTGAAAGACACCGAGATTGCAAAGGATATGGTTCAAAATACGTTTATAAAATGCTTCAAAAACCTTGATTCGTTTCGATTTGACGCACAAATAAAAACATGGCTCTATCGCATAACAATTAACGAATGTAAAGATTATTTAAAAAGTTGGAATTACAAAATGGTACAAGTAAGAAGTTTTATAAATGAAACAACATGGTCAATATTACCATCAACAGAAAAAACAGTTATTGATAAATATAATAACGAAGAAATGAAAGAGAATATCTTTTCTCTCCCGAAAGTGTATCGGGAAGTGATTTATCTATATTACTATGATTCATTAAAAACAGACGAAATTGCTAACGTTCTAGATATCCCAGTTAATACAGTGAAAACTCGATTAAGAAGAGCAAAACAAAGATTAGAGTCGATGATAAAGGAGGCTGAATTTTATGGAAGATAAACGAATAAAAGATAAATTTAATAATGTGTCTTTTCAAAATTTAAGATTCACAAAAGAAGACCGTGATGAAGTGTTTGAAAAAATTAATAAAATGGAGAAAAGTAATAATATACAAAAGAAACCTCTTTTTTCTATTTCAAAACAATTCTCCATTTATACAGCCGCTTTATTAGTGGTCGGCTTGTGTATCGTTTTGTTTATTCCATCGATTCTTCATGGAAACTTTAATAACGAAAACAACGGAATTGATGCAAGTGGAGTAGTATCTCAAGAAGACGAGTATATTACCACTCTATTTATGATGAAAGATGAGAATAATAGAATACCGATTAACCTTTTACTTACTTATAGTAAAGATAAAAAGATGATGAAAGTTCTATCTATCCCTCGTGATACTTATGCCCCAATATTGGATACTGATAGAACTACTCCTTATGATAAATTGTCACATGCTTATGTAAACGGTTCGGGAGGAGCTGAAGATGTAAGAACAGCAGTTTCTAACCTATTTGATTTACCAATTGATTATTATGCTGTTATGGATTTAGAAACCTTTTCATCGATGGTTGATTTAGTGAATGGCATAGATTACGACTTGCAAGAAGATATTCGAGTAAGAGCTATATCTCAAGTGGCATTTGAATTCAAAAAGGGAAAAAATCGTTTGAATGGAGAAGAGGTTGTGGCTTTAATGATGGCTGCTACAGAGGGAAGAATCTTGGATAAAGAAAACCAATTAAACCTCACTAATGCAGTGATAAATCAAACAATAAACGTATTACCAATAAGCCAATTAAAACAATTTACTACTAAAATAGAAGGAAATTTTCCAATTGAACAATTGTTTGAGAATAAAATGGAACTTCACTCGATACAATCGGTATCATTAACCGATGGAATGGTGGATACAATGATAGATGAGACATACTATATTCAATTTGAAAAAGAATTTTTACATTCTGTTTCAGAAGAGTTAACAACATTTAACTAAATAGAAAATGGAAAATTTAAGAATTGGGATAACAGCTGTATTAAAAGCTGTTGGTGTGTTTGTCTAAGAAGGGTTTACTCTTTATTTGTAGAAGTTATTCTATATTGAAATGATTATGGGTTGAGAAATAGTGTAGGTAAAAAGATTGAACACAAAAGAATCGAGTTTTCTAATAAACCATATGGAGAACGTGGAGAGCATAAACATGATTATTTTGGAGACTGAAAGATTATATCTAAGGCAATATGATGAGTATGATATCTACTCCCTGCATACTATTTTTTCAGATCCTGAAACAAAGGAATACTATCCAGCACCATTTACTTTTGAACAGTCACAAAACTGGATAAAAAGGAATCAAGAAAGATACCTTGAGGATGGTTTCGGGTTGTGGGGAATTTGCTTGAAGGAAACGAATGAATTAATCGGTGATTGCGGGCTTGTAAAACAAAAAGTGGACGGAAAAACTGAGATTGAAATTGGCTATCACATTAACAAAGAATTTTGGTCAAAGGGATTTGCAACTGAAGCAGCAAAAGGATGCAAGGAATACGGCTTTTATCAATTAGGGTTGAAGAAGTTAATCAGTATTATAGACCCTAGAAATCTACCATCTATTCGAGTAGCAGAGAAAATCGGATTCACAAAAGAAAAAAAATCTTTTATTTTTGATAAATACCACAACATTTATTCGGGAAGTGCCCAGTAAGAGTACTCGTAAAGAAGCAATGCAAAAGCGGGTCACATGGTAGTTTTGTACCAAGTAAACTATTTCAATGATAAAAGAGGGTTAGTCCCCGTAAGTTTTACTAACGGCGAACTAACCCTTTTTATTATTGTACGGTACGAGGGACTTTTCCCTTTATCCCATTATAGAAACATTTTTTCTAATTCGAGTGGTTCGACGTATTGTCCGTCTTTGTAGGCGCGCATGTTGCCGCCGGAGATTTCATCGATGAGTACGATTTGTTTGTTATCGCCTGTACGTCCGAATTCGAATTTTATATCATAGAGTTCGATACCCTTCTTCGCAAGTTCATCCTTGACGATCCCTGCAATTTGTTGGGTAAGGCTTTTTAATACTTGATATTCTTCTTTAGACAAGATGCCAAGCATGTCCAAAGCGTCTTCACTGATTGGAGGATCTTCACGACCGTCATCTTTTAAGGTCACTTCAACAAACGCATCCAAGGCTTGTCCTTCCTCAGCATATAAACCATAGCGACGCAAGAAGCTACCTACAGCACGGTATCTACAAATGACTTCCAGCCCTTTACCGAATACTTCAGCCGGTTTTACTGTCATCGTTGCCTGTTCGATATCAGCGTCTATATAGTGTGTTGGTACACCTTTTTCATTTAATCGTTCGAAAAAGTATTTTGTTAGTTTTAATCCTGCACGTCCAGCACCTTCAATGGTTAAACCGACTGTATTTGCACCTGGATCAAAAACACCATCAACGCCTGTTACATCATCTTTGAATTGTAGTAAGTAATTTCCGTCTTGTAATTCGTAGACATCCTTTGTTTTACCTGTGTACTTTAGCTCCATGTCAATCCCCCTATGCTAGTTTCAATACTAATCATAAATATAAAACAATTGTTGTACAAGAGAAAATGTTTTAAAAATTGAATTATAGCGCTTACGTAAAATAAATTAAATTTTCTAATAAATTATTCGGTTTATGAAGGATATAAAGAATATCAATAGAATATAAGTGATAAGGGGAGAGTGATAGGATGGATCAATTTACAGATGTTTTAGATGAAAAGACTTTCGCAAGCTACCCACAACAGCCACATGGTGGCAAATTGGTAAATCGTGTTCTTGCTGGGGAAGAACAAAAGGCAGCAATGGAAAGGGCCAAGCAGTTACCAATGATTATGGTGGATTTAGAGGCTGTCATTACTCTTGAAATGATTGCAACAGGGGTATTGTCACCAAATGAAGGCTTTATGGATGAGGAAGACTATAAGTCTGTGCTGACGAAAGGCCGCTTGAAAAATGGAGTCGTTTGGCCGGTGCCGCTTAGTTTCGCACCAATTGGTGACCGGAACCAACAGATTATTAAGACATTATCTGTGGGGGATGAGGTCGCTCTCGCAGATGAGACAAGAGTGCCTGTAGCCATACTTAAGTTGACGGATATTTTTCACTATGATCGTGAATTCCGTGCAAACCATGTTTTCGGTACAACTGACCGTAACCACCCAGGTGTAGATTCCATCTATCGTCGAATGGGGGATACAGCCTTAGCCGGACCCATCACATTACTCCGACGGGCTCACTGGGGACCCTTTGAAGAGATTCGAATGGAGCCAAAAGACACATGGAAGCTATTTTATGAGAAGAAGAATTTTAAATCGGTTGGAGGGTTTATTACAGGAGCCAATCCTTTACACCGAGGCCACGAGTACATTCATCGAAATGCTTTAGAAGAATTAGAAGGTTTATTTGTTCAGCCGCTGGTCGAAATGGCAAAGCGTGAATATACACGACATGAATTCCGCGTATTGTCCTATCGCAGTGTGCTGGATACATATTATCCAAAGGAAAGAACGATTCTTGCTCCATTACGGGTTACCTATATTTTTGCCGGACCGCGTGAAGCTGTTCTTCATGCGTTGATTATGAAAAACTATGGCTGTACACATGCCTTGATTGGGCGAGATCACGCCGGTATCGGTGATTATTATGATAAATATGCAAGCCACACGATTTTCGACGAATTTACACCAGATGAATTAGGGATTGATATTCGTCTGTTCCATGAGGTGTTCTATTGTACACGTTGTAGTGCGCAAGCAACTGAACAAACATGCCCTCATGATGAGCAATATCGGATAAATATTTCTGGTACGGGGATTCGCGAACTGTTGCGTTATGGTGTGCTACCTCCAAAGGAAATTGTAAGACCGGAATCAGCCCGAATTGCGATGCAGGGCGTGCAGCCAAAAGGTGTAGATGAAAATCACATGGCGATTTCACCAGTTGGCAAAACGATAAAAAGTATCTTCCCATATTACGTAACGAGGTCAGGAATTGGTGGTCCAAAACGGAGAAAGCCACTTGAGGTTGAAGAACTTACGATTGAAGATTTAGAAAGCGCAATTAGGGATGCACGTGACAATGCAGATAAAATTTACAAGGATGTCTTTAATGAATTTAGCTATGTTTCTGACACTCTTCGTACGGCACAGCCTGATTGGGTCGCTTCTGCGAGGGAGTCAATCCATCGACAACAAGAAATGGTGGTAGAGTATTTAGAAGAAAAGGTGGATAAGGCGCTGGAGCAAGCTTCAGACGAATTTATGTACCAGGATAAGTCGGAAGCAGAGCGTGAATTAGAAGTAGCACGGAAAATCTTTGATGATATTCCGGCACCACTACGTTCAGACGATTTAAAATACCGGATTTGGAACCCGCTGCCATACAAGCGATACAGAGGAAGTGACGAGTAATATAGAAAAATCACTCACAACAAATGTGAGTGATTTTTTGCTTGCTTATAAGTAGTCTTTTCGTAATTGCTCTGGTGATTTAGGAGAGATATAGCTTGGCGCTACATCAAATACGGTTTTTGCACCAAATTGCTTCTCTTGGCTTAAGCGATATGCCGCTCTTGCATATGCAACCAATACTGCTGAAGTAAATTCAGGGTTGCTGTCTAGTTTTAACGAAAACTCGTAAATCTGATTCGTGTTTTCACTTGTTTGCCCACCGCGAATCACAAATCCGCCATGTGGTGCTTTATTGTGGTCGCGAGTTAGTTCTTCTTCAGAAATGAAGTTCACTTCTGTCTCGTAATCCGCGAAATAGTTTGGCATTGTTTTAATTTCATTTTCAATTGCTGCTTTGTCTGCACCTTCCTCTGCCACAATATAGCAAACGCGACGGTGTTTTTCAGCCGTTGTAAGTTCTGGATTTGAACCACTGCGCACTTTTTCCATTGCATCCTCAGAAGGGATTGTATATTGGACACCGTTTTTAACACCATTCACACGTCTTACTGCATCAGAGTGTCCTTGGCTTAATCCTTTGCCCCAGAATGTATAATTTTCACCGTTAGGTAAAATTGCATCCGCCATCACACGGTTGATGGAGAATAGACCTGGATCCCAACCTACTGAGATGATTGCTGTAGTATTTTTTGCAGCCTCGTTTACAGATTGGAAAAATTCGGGAATCTTCGCGTGTGTATCAAAACTATCTACCGTATTGAACATGCTAGCGAATTGCGGAGTTTGTTCAGGTAGATCTGTCGCAGATCCTCCACAAAGCAGCATGACATCAATTTTACCTTGATAATCACTTGCATTTGAAATATGCTCAGCCTTCACATTCGCATCCTCAAGCTTTAAGCTTTCTGGATCTCTTCTTGTAAACACTGCTACTAATTCCATGTCAGGAGATTGTTTAATAGCCTTAATTGCACCTTTTCCAAGATTACCGTAACCTACGATACCTAGTCTAATTTTGTTGCTCATATACATTTCTCCTTTACCTCAAGATACTCTCAAAAAAATAGGGTCAAACCCATTTCCTAGTTTGCTTTATGTATCACCATTTTTCAGGCGTTCAATTCTATTTTTTTGATAATACTTATAATAATAGAATTGCCCCCAATATGCCAATCATTTTCTTCGGAACCCGTAAGAAAATTTGACAAGATCCTGCGATTCACTGTCCAGGTATATACCAAATGGCTTTTTTCGATGTACCTTATATGAGTAATTATCTAGAGGCCTTACCCTATTTGCGAATAGTCTGTATAATTAAATAAAAGCAAGTGGGCCATTTTAGTGACTGTCCAGCTTTGGATCGATTTTTGAAGATGTAAAGGGAGTGAGTATATGAAAGTGATTGTCATCGGAACAGGAATTGTAGGTGCAAGTGCCGCCTATCACTTAGCTAAACATAATCTGGAAGTCATCATGATAGATAAAAAACAAGACGGTAAAGCAACTTCTGCTGGAGCAGGAATTGTCTGTCCATGGTTTAAAGAGGTCGAAAACGAGAATTGGTATAGCCTTGCCAAAAAAAGCTTTGTTTTTTATCCTGAATTGATTTCTGCCCTGCAAAGAGAAGGTGAACATGAAGTCGGCTATAAAAAAGTAGGAGCATTATGTGTCTCGTCGGACCCTGGTAAATTGGATGAAATTGAACAGAGAGTAAAAAACAAACGGGTTGATGCCCCTGAAATAGGAGATATTCTTCGTCTCAATGGTGAACAGGCTCGTGAGTACTTTCCACCCCTTAATAAAAACTTAGAAGCTTTGTATGTATCAGGAGGGGCAAGAGTAGATGGTGCTTTACTACGTGATGCTCTTAAGCGTGCTGCACAGCGTAATGGTGCTGAGTTTATCGAAGGGGAAGCAGAACTTGTTCATGAGAACCGGAAAGTAATAGGTGTGACGGTTGGTAATAAAACGATTATGGCTGATCAAGTCCTCATCACTACAGGTGCCTGGGCCCCAAAATTATTGGAGCCGTTTGGTATCCATTTAAACGTCAATCCACAGCGTGGTCAGATCGCTCATATAAGATTAACTGGAAGGGATACTTCTGATTGGCCGATTATTATCCCACAGTCCACTCATTATCTTGTTCCATTTGACAATGGGAAAGTTGTAGCAGGGGCGACAAGAGAAACGGGATCAGGATTTGATTATCGCTTGACTGCCGGTGGGGTGAATGAAGTTCTGACAGAAGCCCTGGAGGTTGCACCAGGTCTAGAAGATGGAACATTGGAAGAGGTTCGAATCGGATTTCGACCAATGGGGCCAGATTTATTACCGATCCTGGGAAGGGTAGATACACTTGAAGGGGTATTCCTCGCTAATGGTTTAGGGGCATCTGGACTTACAATGGGTCCATATATTGGTAGTTTAGCAGCTTCAATGATTCAAGATGAAGAGATTGAACTGGATCTTACACCATGTCAACCTAGCCGTACGATCGAGATCAAAAAGTATGTGTGAGGTTAATTAATAAATTCACATTCTAGGAAAAACAATAGAGGAAAACTCCTTTATTGTTTTTTTTATTGGGATTCCAGGGGTTACAGGAATCAGACAGTTTAATGAAGGTATGGTATCCTAGAGAACAGATATCTCTGAACGAATAAGGAGTGTTTTGTTTTGGCGCAACAGGATTTTACACAGGGGTCAATCCGCAAGCAATTGATTTTCTTTGCAGGTCCGATCATGTTAACCAATCTGCTTCAGGTTTCCTATCAATTTATCGATAGTTTATGGATAGGAAACTTACTCGGTGCGAATTCACTTGGTGCTGTTACGATTTCTTCGACCGTTGTGGTAACGGTATTGGCATTTATTATTGGAATTAACAATGCTACATTGACCATTCTTTCCCAACAAAAAGGGATGAGTGATGATGAAGGATTAAAAAGGTATGTGAATGCATTTATTGTGTTACTAACTACTCTTTCTATTTTAGTCGGTTTATTTGGTTACTTTTTCTCAGAACCACTCTTACTCTTTTTGAATACACCAACGGAGATGCTTCATGAGGCAAGGGCCTATTTAGAAATCAATTTTCTCGGAATATTATTTATTATGGGGTATAACTTTATTGGCACTGTCCTAAGGGCTTTGGGTGACAGTAAAACCCCATTGCGGTTTGTGTTTGTAGCCGTTGTATTAAATGCCATTTTGGATCCAATCTTTATTTCCACGTTTGGCTGGGGAATTCATGGAGCTGCATGGGCGACTGTGTTGGCACAAGGAATTTCATTTTTGTTGGCGTTAGCCTATACGTTTCGACGTAAGCTTGTTCCTTATTCCATTCCCTCTTTACCAAGTAAAGAGGATATTTGGTTGATTTTAAAATTAGGAATTCCTGCGGGGCTGCAAATGATGGTGATTTTCGCAGGGGTAACGGCGATTTTATCCGTCGTCAATTCATTTGACGGTGCTGTAGTAGCGGGCTTTGGTGCTTCACAACGAATTGATAGTTTAATAACCATTCCGGCGATGGCTTTAGGCACAGCCGTAAATAGTATGGCAGGTCAAAATATTGGAGCCAACCAATGGGAGCGGGTTCGCCAGATTGCGGTGTACGGAACGGTTTTCAATATTGTCATCATGGTCTCCATTGCACTCATTGTATTTTTGTTTTCCGAAGGGTTTACGAAGTTGTTTATTCAGGAAAAAGAAGCGGTTACCTTTGGTACGGATTATTTGAAAATAGTGGCGTTCTTTTATCCATTTATCGGGATTAATTTTATCTTGAATGGGGTTGTTAGAGGTTCCGGTGCCATGTATCAAGTCTTGGTTCTGAACATTCTCTCGTTCTGGCTTCTTCGTTATCCGCTAACTTATTTCTGTTCTAGTTTAATCGGACAGAACGGAATTGCACTAGGAATCGGAATTAGTTTTATCATCAGCAGCCTCTTTTCTTTCTCTTATTATAAATGGGGAGGATGGAAAAAGAAGGAGTTATTCCATACGGGTACGAGTCTTGGACAATAAACAATGCTATTTTGAGCATTGTTTTTTATTTTGGCAAATTGGACAACTTTCTGTCGAAATTCAAGGTTATTTTATGTGGGCAAGGAACATAAGAATAGTTTGAAAGGGCGTAATCTAAATTTCATTGTTACTAAAGGGGGTGAATGGCATGTGGATCATTCCTGAGTACGAAGTGATTAATACGGCTGCAGAGGTAACAATGTATTCCTACATTCGTGAGTAATAATAGATGGAAGTTCATTTAAGTCGAATTGAAGGGATGGAAGCAAAATTCGAATCAGGGTCTTGGGAGTAGCTGCAGGAGGAGGATTTCCACAATGGAATTGTGCATGTCCCAATTGCCGTGGTGTCCGCGACGGAGATGCTGCACTTACACCGATGTTACAATCTTCCCTTGCCATAAGTGCGAATGATAAGGACTGGTATCTCATCAATACGGGCCCGGATGTAGGCAGGCAGATTGAAACATTTGCTGCACTTCATGCGGGTCCTGGAATTAGAGAAACACCACTGGCTGGTGTGATTTTAACCGATGCAGAGCTTGACCACTCGATCGGTTTATTGTCGTTACGAGAGGGTTCCCATTTAACGATTTATGGGACGGAAACGGTGAGAAATTGTTTACACACTTCATTTCCGGTAATTCCCATGCTGAAAAACTATTGTTCATGGGAATGGCAGACACTTGCTCCAAATGTTAAGGAGCGAATTGGGGATACAATCCTAACTGAGCCGATTTCTGTTTCTAAAAACCCGCCACTTTATGCACAGTCTGGCAATGGTGATACTGAAGATATTTGGGAAGTTGGTTTACTTTTACAAAATGAAAGGTCTGGAAAATGCGTGGCTTATTTTCCGACATTGGATACAATTACCCCGGAAATTGAGTCTGCTTTACAAAAAGCAGATATTTTATTGGTGGATGGCACTTTTTGGTCTGAGGATGAATTGGTTTCATTAGGAGCGACGAAGCGAAATGCAAGAGATATGGGGCACCTGCCCATTAGTGGCCCGTCAGGCATGATTGAAACATTAGCTTCTTTTTCAGCTGAACGAAAAATTTTGATTCATATTAACAATAGTAATCCCATCTTGAAAAAAGGTTCAAAGGAAGCAGAACTATTGAAACAACATGGTATTGAGATTGCCTTTGAAGGTATGGAATTGGAGGTTTGATGATGCCACAACAAGGAGGGGTAGAGAGGGTAACTCATGAGGCGGGAACACCATGGTCACGGGTGGAATTTAAAGAAAGATTAATCGACGTCGGGCGGGCTTCCTATCATGACAAACACCCGTTTCATGTGGCAATGCACGAAGGAACTCTAAGTCGAGAACAAATCCGGGGCTGGGTCGCCAACCGGTATTACTATCAAAAATCAGTTCCAATTAAGGATGCTGTTATTCTATCGAAACTTCCGTCAAGGGAGTTCAGACGTGAATGGATTCAGCGGATTATTGACCATGACGGGAACGATGAGCAAGAGGGCGGAATCGAGGCTTGGCTAAGACTCGGAGAAGTTGTCGGGCTATCGCGCGAAGAAGTATTGAGTGAGGAACATGTGGTACCGGCTGTTCGTTTTTCGGTTGATGCCTATGTCAATTTTGCAAAGGAAAAGCCTTGGCTGGAGGCGGTTGCTTCTTCATTAACCGAACTATTTTCACCGATTTTGATTTCAGAACGGATAAAAATACTTGAGCGATTATATCCATGGATTGACCGTTCAGGACTAGGGTATTTCAGAAATCGCTTAACACAAGCACCGCGAGATACGGAATTTGCTTTAAATATAGTGTTGGATTATTGCCATACGTTAGAAGCACAGCAGCTTGCAGTCGAGGCATTGCAGTTTAAATGTGATGTACTCTGGGCACAGCTTGATGCGATTGAAAAAGCGTTTCCTAATTAAGGTGATTGGTGGTGGAGAATTTTGACTAGTAGCTTTCCAAAACTCGCACAAAAGGGGAGACTTAAGTTTGATAAAGTGAGAGAAAAGCATCTCCTTTTGTTACCAGAAAAGGTGGTGGTTTTGAATGAAACTGCCGCATCGATTCTTGCATTTTGTGACGGAAATAAATCCATTCACGCCATCACCCAAAAAATGAGAGGTTCGCTAGAGTCGGAGAATTTGCCTGATTTTGAAGTCATGCAGGCGGATATCACGAAGTTTATTTTAAAAATGGTGGACGAAGGATGGGTGGTGATGCAGGATGCTAGAGTCAAAGAAACATAAGGTGCAGCCACCTTTTTCGTTACTTGCTGAGCTTACGCATCGTTGTCCATTGCAATGTCCGTATTGTTCAAACCCCATCGAAATGGCGTTAATGGAAACGGAATTATCCACCAATGATTGGCTTCATGTGTTATCGGAAGCAGCGGAGATTGGAGTGGTGGAGGTTCATTTTTCAGGCGGAGAGCCACTTCTGCGGAGAGATTTGGTTGCGTTAATTGAACATGCAAATTCATTAGAAATATATACAAACCTGATTACGAGCGGGATTGGATTAAATGAGGAGAAAGCAAGTCTTCTGAAGGAAGCTGGTTTAGCCAATGTTCAAATCAGCTTTCAAGCAGCGGAAGAAGAGCTTTCCAATCGGATTGGTGGTTTCAATGCGTTTGATATGAAACGCAAGGCTGTAGAAGCGGTAAAACGGTCGGGCATGCACTTATCAATGAATGTCGTGTTGCATCGGTTGAATATTGATACGTTGGATGAAATAATTATGTTTGCTCATGAAGTCGGAGCAGAGCGTTTGGAGTTAGCAAACACCCAGTTTTATAATTGGGCGCTACTCAACAGGGAGCAGCTTCTGCCAAGTAAAGAGCAAATTGAGCGGGCAAGTGAGATTTTTGAAGCAGCAAGAGAGCAAATTGGTAAAGAAATGGAAATCATATGGGTTATACCTGATTATTATGAATCAACGCCAAAGCCATGCATGGGCGGTTGGGGTGCCGTCGCGCTTACGGTAGCCCCAAATGGAGATGTGTTACCATGCCCGACGGCTGGGATGATTGAAGGTATCTCTTTTGAAAATGTACGTGAGCGGTCGTTACAGCAAATTTGGTATGCATCGGATTCGTTTAATCGATTTCGCGGGGATGAGTGGTTGCCGGAAACATGCCGGTCATGTGACATGCTGCATCAAGACGGTGGCGGATGCCGATGCCAGGCGTTTGCTCTAACGGGAGACGCAGCAGCAACAGACCCCGTCTGTTATTTGGCGCCAGATCATCATATCGTCGAAAAAGCCGTGCAGGAAGCAAATCGTGAGCCAATTAAAGAAGTGGAATCATTGATTTATCGTAAAATGAAGTAAAGAGAAAGATACTAGGGGCTATTTTAAAAATGCCCTTAGTATCTTTTTTTTTGCGTCCCTGCTATGAAGTCCCGAGCCCAGCCAACCTCACCTCTGAATAATTCCCACCCCTGTTTGGAAGGCTTTAAAATAGACTATTTATTTTTCCTGTTTTGCCCAAATTCTCTATAACAAACTAAAGTGGTGAACACATGCTTATCAAAGAAGATAATTCAGCAAAGATCCATCCTGCAGTCAAAAAGCTGATGCTGGTCAATACCATTCGTAGCATTGGACAAGGCATGATGGTTGTGGTTCTAGCGCTATATCTTGATGCGTTGGGGTGGAGCGCGATAAGAATCGGAGCTGTGCTGGCAGCGGGTGGGGTACTCGGTGTTTTCATTGCACCACTCGTCGGTATGTATAGTGACCGAATTGGCAGGAAACCCTTCATTCTTTTTTCCGAGCTATTAACAGCTGCCTGTGCATTGATCGGGATTATGACAACCAACCCGATTCTGTTATTCATTGCAATCACCTTTTCCGGTTTTGGAAAAGCTGATGCCGGTTCAGCAAGTCCATTTGCGCCAGCCGAACAGGCTTGGCTGGCATCCTTTATTAAACCCTCTGAACGAGGTAAAATCTATAGCTTGAACAATGCACTTAGTTTTTTCGGAATGGCGACAGGTGCGCTGCTCGTTGGGACGATGAGTGTAAGTTCTGGAGTCGCCTCCTATCATCTTGTTTTTTATGTTACATTTGCCTTCTCACTTGTAACGGCTTCGATTATTTTAACGATAAAAGAAGAAACACAACAGCAAACACCGAAAAAACGACCCAGCATGGAAGAAAAGAAACTTACCAAAGAAGAAAACACAGCAATGTTAAAATTAGCTGGAATTAATGTGTTAAATGGAATGGCAATTGGATTGACAGGACCGATGATGGCGTACTGGTTCTCTGTCAAATTTGGGGTGAGCGGTGTTCAAATTGGTAGCACGTTGGCCCTTACCTTTTTTGCAACGGGGATGACCTCCATTTTTCAGGCGAGAATTTCAGATAAGTATGGAACCGTTCATTCGATTGTACTGGTTCGTTTCATGGCATGTCTTCTCCTGATATTAATGCCGTTGTTATCCTCCTATGCACTCGTTTCGATTCTCTATATGTTACGAACGTCTTTAAATCGAGGGTCACAAGGAGCACAGCAAGCACTAAGTGTGAGCCTGACCCGCGGTCACCGCAGTGGTTTTGCTTCAAGCATCCATCTTCTTTCAATGCGACTCCCCATGTCGATTGCCCCTTATGTAGCGGGATACCTCTTTGGATTAGGTGCATTGGCTTTACCTTTTTATATTGCAGCAGGCTTACAAGGCAGTTTTGCTTATTTGTACGGAAAGATGTTCCGGGCTTATGATACAAAAATGAAACTAAATCCAACATCGTGATGAAAAAAATCGACAAGCCCGCGCTTGTCGATTTTTAAAGAAAACTAAACAAAAGGATGAGTGCAAGTGGTACTAAAATGATAAAATAACCGATGGGGTTTCCAAAGTTGAGTGTCCAACCCACGCCAAAGCGTTTTTCGACGAAGATGGATGGATCCTGTCTATTGACATAAAAGAGTCCGCCGACCCAATGCGAATCATCGTCATAATCTCTTATGCCTGCATTTGTTTCACCAACATCCATTTTATCGGAACGCCCAACTTTAACGGCAAAAACAATGGTAGAAGCTAAAGTCACAACTAGAAAAAGGATTGGAATTGCCATCACTATGGTTCCATCGACGATATCCGGGTGAATCGTTCTTAATTGAAAGAAACTAAACATCCCTGTTAATAAAATGGTTGTTAAAAACATGAACCAGCTTGTATATTTACGTAAAGTGAGTTGTCTTAGTCGTGAAGCATTGGTTGCTGTTGCACTTAATTTAATGCCTGATTTTTTGGTGCTGACAATAATTGCTAAGAACATGGCCTGCATCACGAACATCGTAAGTGGGCTTGAAATAGCCGATGCAAGTGTTTTTTCAGTAAAGGCATCGGGCTCACCGTTTATTCCCCAGTGGGTTGGAATCTGGTCGGGAAGAAGATCATATTGTGCGATTGTGTACCCAATCACACCAACGGTAATAAGCATTGGTACTAAAAAAACATACCATGGCAGCATTTCATCTTTAGCACGAGCTGACAAGTCTGCGATTTGAACCTGTGTTGTATTTTCTCCCCAATTCTTTGTCTTTTTTAACTGAAGAGTTTTTCCGTGAAAGTAGAAATAAAGGGTGAAGCTAAAAAGAATAATCGCAAATTGAATGATGGTTCCAATCAAAACAGTCTGTCCCTCAGCAACATGACTAGAAAGTACCCAGAACGTGTAACCCACCAAAGCAATCATTGATAAAAGCGATACGAGTAGGGCATATTTCTTTTTATAAGAAGAAAGTTTTTCATCTTTGATATGTTTTTCAGGAACTGTAATACCAAAAATAACGGAGCGCTTCACAAGAAAAGGAACTGCGGTTTGAATTCCGGCTAGAATCACCGCGATGATGAGAAAGATAGCTAACGTCATAATTATGCCTCCTTATTTGATGAACTTTTAAAATCTGTAATAATAGAAGAAACTAATTCATGGATTTGTTCATTAGACATACCAACAACAAGAGACTCTGCGACAAGTAATTTGTAATCGTTCTTTAATCTATTAAAGGATGAGTCGTTAAAATCTTGAGGGGATGAGATAACTGCTCCAGACTTAGGAACGATTCGGATCATTCCTTTTTTCTCTAATTGGTGATAGCTTTTGTTAACTGTGTGCATATTGATGCCAAGGTCTGCAGCAAACATCCTTACAGAAGGTAGTGTTTCGCCAGGATGAATTAAGCCTCTAGCGATTCCTTCAATGATTTGATTCGTCATTTGCTGGTAGATGGGAATTTCGGATTCAGGTTCAATTTGAATCATCATTTTCGATCCCTCCAATTCTATGGGACAAAAGGGACAGGTTTTTTGTCCCAAGTCCTATTTAATCTGTTCTATGTTTATTATAACAAAACTGTTCTATATTTTCTATAACAAATAAATTTTAATTTGAATGGGGCACGTACATGTATGCAAAATTATTTTGATTTCAGTAAACGCCAAACAACTTATAAGCAGGAATTTATCGGTGGCTTAACCACATTTCTCTCGATGGCCTATATCCTTGTGGTCAACCCGATTGTTTTAGGTGAATCAGGAATGGACAAGGGTGCCGTGTTTACCGCGACCGCAATCACGATTATTCTTGGCTCATTGCTTATTGGTATCCTATCTAATTATCCAATCGGAATTGCTCCTAGTATGGGTCTTAATTCATTTTTTACCTATTCTGTTGTAATCGGGATGGGAATTCCTTGGCAGACTGCATTAACCGGTGTTTTTGTCGCAGGTATTTTATTTGTAATTTTAAGTGTCTTAAAAATTCGCGAAAAAATTATTAATGTGATTCCTCAGGATTTGAAGTATGCAATTGCGGGTGGGATTGGTTTCTTTGTCGCTTTTATCGGCTTAAAAAATGCAAGAATCATTGTCGGGAACGAGGCGACATTTGTATCACTCGGAGATTTTACATCTGGCGCGACTGTTCTTGCATTATTCGGATTCATCATTACCTCCATTATGCTTGTAAGAGGGATTCGTGGTGGCATTTTTTACGGTATGGTTATTTCATCAATTGTCGGGATGATTTTTGGCATCATTGACAAGCCGACAGGTATCATTGGTAGTATACCAAGTCTTGAACCAACTTTTGGTGTGGTATTTTCCGAACTTCCAAATGTATTTACACCCGATTTAATTATTGTCATTTTCACCTTTCTATTTGTTGGATTTTTCGATACAGCCGGGACGTTGATTGCCGTCGCGAGTCAGGCTGGAATTTTGAAGGATAATAAAATTCCAAATGCCGGGCCAGCGCTATTATCGGATGCTTCCGCGACTGTGATCGGTTCTGTTCTCGGGACTTCTCCGACTGCTTCCTTGATTGAATCAACAGCAGGTATTGCGGCAGGAGCCCGAACTGGTTTTTCATCGATCGTGATATCCGCCTTTTTCTTCTTGGCCCTCTTTTTCTCGCCATTGTTATCGGTAGTTACGGCCGAAATAACAGCTCCTGCCCTCATTATCGTGGGGGCAATGATGGTGGCAGAAGTCCGGCATATCGATTGGACAAAGCTCGATATTGCGATTCCGGCATTTACGACCATTATTATGATGCCATTAACCTTCAGTGTCGCAACAGGGATTGCCCTCGGGTTCATCATGTATCCTGTTACAATGCTTGCCTTGGGAAGACATCGTGAAGTACATCCCATCATGTATGTTCTATTTGTGACGTTTATTGCTTATTTTATCTATTTATAAAATTGCAGCCCCTGGAAATATTCTTACTACATATCCAGGGGCATTTGTTTTTGTTAAAATATTCTAGTAAAGTCGGATTGAACCCTAAGTCCATTAATTTAAACAATAGGAGGTGTTGGGACAACGGACCTGATCCTTTGTCCCGTCACTATGAAAATATTACTTGTAGAAGATGATAAGACGATTGCAACGGGTTTGAATTATTCGTTGACGCAGGAGGGGTATGAAACTGTTATCTGCCATAATGCAGAGGATGCTAAAAAGGTCATTCACGAAAAATTAAATGGAATCGACCTATGTCTCTTTGATTTATCTTTGCCGGACGGTAGTGGCTATGAATTATGTGAATTAGTAAAAAAACAGATGGATAAGCCAGTTATTTTTTTAACGGCACTGGATGATGAAGTAAATGTGGTAATGGGGCTCGATCTGGGGGCGGATGATTATATTACAAAGCCTTTTCGCATACGCGAGCTTTTGTCCCGAATTAAGTCGGTACTTCGTCGGTATAACAAGCAAACAATCGCTCAGCCCAAAACGATAATCGATATTGAAAATATCCGGATCAACACCCTGGAGGGAAAGGTGTATAGGAATGGAGAGGAGATTCTCCTGACAGCATTAGAGTACCGTCTATTTTTGATATTCGCAAACCATATTGGCCAAGTCCTTACGAGAACACAGTTGCTAGATCGAATCTGGGATGTAGCCGGAGATTTCGTAAATGATAATACATTGACTGTCTATATCAAGAGATTACGAGAAAAGCTTGAGGATGAGCCGCAAAGTCCGAAAATCATAAAGACAGTCCGCGGAATGGGCTATAAGGTTGGTAACTGATATGATCCGTAATCGGGAAATTCAGTACCTCCTTCTGGCATTATTCACTATAACGCTAGTTTCAACCGTATTAGCCTATTTTCTTTTTTCTGGACTGGCTGCAGTCCTCGTTTTTCTCCCATCATCTTTATTGATTGGGTGTTGTTGGGTCTTTACGAAGTGGAGATATCGTGAAATTGAAAAACTTTCTGGTTATTTACGGAAGATAACGAGTGGTGATTATAGTTTAGACGTAAGAGACAACCATGAGGGTGAACTAAGTATATTAAAAAGTGATATTTATAAAGTGACTTTAAAACTATCAGAACATAGTTCACTTCTGCAGCAGGACAAACTGAAATTAACGAATGCGATTTCGGATATCTCCCATCAATTAAAAACACCACTGACCTCCATGATGGTAATGGCTGATTTATTGGGTGAAGCCAAACTTGATGCCGCAAAGCGGGCCGAATTCACAAATAACATACGCGTTCAGTTTGAAAGAATCGAATGGCTTGTGTCGTCGTTGTTAAAGCTCTCAAAAATTGATGCGGGAACCGTTCCTTTTAAAAAGGATACAGTGTATGTTTCTGAATTAGTAGAACGTGCTGTTCAGCCGGTCCTAGTACCGATGGATGTAAAACAGCAAACTCTAATTGTAGAAGGAGATAAAGAGGTTTCTATGATAGGGGATTTCAATTGGACGACCGAGGCCCTCATCAATGTTTTGAAAAATTGTGTCGAACATACCCAGGAGGGGGGAAGAATCTCCATTACATTCTCCGAAAATGCCTTATATACCGAAATCATCATTTCAGATAACGGAAAAGGTATAGCAAAAGAAGATGTCCCTTATATCTTTAAACGTTTTTACAAGGGGAAAAATGCAGGTGAAGATAGTGTAGGAATTGGACTTGCAATGGCATATAGCATTATCAAGAGTCAGCAGGGTGATATCGAAGTAAAAAGTGCAGAAGAAAAAGGGACAATATTTATTATAAAATTCTATAAACAAGTCATCTAGCTGATCCGTCTTTTAAGAAGGCTGTTTTCGCAAACTTTGTTGTTTTTGAGATAGCTATTATAAGTATTATTAGACACTTTGGTGTTCCTTCTAGTGATTGTAGCGTATGACACGAGATCCTTGAAAATGCACGCGTTTTCTTCGTGCGGTGTAGTTTCTAGGGAGCCTATTCAATGTCCTGCGGGAATAGCGAGCCAAGCGAGACCCCGCAGTGAGAATTAATGTTCGAAGCCTAAAAACGCCACGTCCTGTGGCAACGGCTTCGTGACCTACATCGTGTAGGCCTGAGGAGGCTTGCGGATCGCCCGCGGAAAGTGAGTGTCAGAAGCGAAAATCACCCTTGTTCCTCCAATAAATTTTAAGTAATAACATCAATTTTTTAGAAAAGAGTTTTTAGAAAGTGAATAAATTGTCACTTTAGGAGTCACTTTAGAGTCATCTTAGATAGATATACTGAACTCAACATCGAAATTATGGAGGTTTAGGAATGAATATCTTACAAATTGAAAATCTGTCTAAGGTTTACGGAAAAGGTGAAACAGCTGTTAGAGCTCTTGATAATGTGTCGTTTACAGTCAAAAAGGGAGAATTTGTAGCCATTATCGGACCATCTGGTTCAGGAAAGTCAACGCTTTTACATCTGCTTGGCGGAGTGGATCGGCCAACTAGTGGAAAAGTACTAATTGATAACACGGATATTTATGACTTGAATGAAACTCAATTGGCGATTTTTAGAAGAAGGCAAATCGGACTTATCTATCAGTTCTATAACTTAATCCCGATTTTAACGGTAGAAGAAAACATTACATTACCAATGCTATTGGATGAACATAAGGTGGATCCGAAGCAGTTAGCCGATGTCGTGAAAATTCTTGGTTTAGAGCAACGCTTAAACCACCTGCCCAATCAGCTATCAGGTGGTCAGCAGCAGCGGGTTTCAATTGGTCGTGCCCTGATTAGTAACCCAGCCATTATGTTAGCTGATGAGCCGACTGGCAACTTGGATAGTAAGAACAGTGGAGAAATCATTGAACTTTTAAAAATGTTCAATAAAACATATAATCAAACCTTACTTGTGATTACCCATGATGAGCGAATTGCCCTTCAAGCCGACCGCGTCATATCCATTGAGGATGGCAGGATTGCAAAGGATGAGGTGATTCGTCCGTGAACATCATCAATAAATTGACGATTCGCCATTTGAAAGAAAATAAACGAAGAACGCTGGTTACGATCATTGGTGTAATCATCTCGGTAGCGATGATTACAGCTGTTGCAACACTTGGCGTTTCGTTTTTAAACTTAATGATTCGAGATAATATTTCTGCAAATGGAGAGTGGCACGTTAAATACAATGCCGTTCATTCAGAGCAAATCCAGGCGATTGAAAATGATAGTCAAACCAAAAAGCTGATTCTCTCAAATGACCTTGGCTATGCAAAGCTAGAAGGTTCAGAAAATAAAGGGAAACCCTACTTATTTATTAAAGAATACAACTCAGCTGGTTTTCAGCAATTTCCAATCGAGTTAGCAGAGGGACGACTACCATTCACTGAAAATGAAATTGTCATATCCGAAGACATTGCTAACAATGCGAAAGTGACATATAACATTGGTGACAAGCTAACAGTAGATATCGGGAAAAGGGTACTTCAAGGGGAAGAGAATCCACTTGGCCAAAATTACCCTTTACAATTAGATGAAAATGGCACCAAGGAAACTCTTAAGATTGATAGCAATGAAACATTTACAATTGTAGGAACCATCAAACGCCCAACTTGGGAGCAAGCGTGGTCCCCAGGATACACCGTGATAAAATACGTAGATCAAAATGCTCTGAACTCAACTCGTACAGTAGATGCTGTTATTGTGTTAGAAAAAGTGAAAGGCTCATTATATAAACATTCTGAGAAAATAGCGAAAGAAAATGGAATCAGCTCTGTTTCTTATAATGATGATTTATTACGATATTATGGTGTAACTGATAATGATAACCTGCGAATGACCCTATTTTCGTTAGCTGGAATTATTATAGGAGTTATTATTATTGGATCGGTAGCGTTAATCTACAATGCTTTTGCAATCAGTGTGTCTGAACGTTCCAGACACTTAGGGATGCTATCAAGTGTAGGGGCAACCAAAAAACAAAAACGGAATTCTGTCTTTTTTGAAGGAGCAGTGATTGGTGCAATTAGCATTCCCATTGGTATTCTATCAGGTCTAGCAGGAATAGGAGTGACCTTCTCGTTTATTAACTCTTATCTTGAAGGTGCACTGAATATAGATGAGAAACTTAAGCTAATCGTTACACCTGCTTCACTCCTAGTGGCGTGTATCATCTCGATTGTTACGATTTTTATTTCAACCTATATACCTGCGAAGCGAGCATCAAAGGTATCTGCAATTGATGCCATCCGGCAAACTCAGGATATCAAATTATCGAGAAAAACAGTCAAGACGTCAAAAATCGTTCGAAAACTGTTCGGCATGGAAGCGGAAATTGGCTTAAAAAACCTAAAACGAAATAAAAAGAGATATCAAGCTACTGTTTTCTCACTTGTGATAAGTATTGTCCTCTTTCTAACGGTTTCGTTTTTTACAGATAATCTCAAAAAGTCCCTCGAACTGTCTCAAGAGGACATTAAATTTGATATTCAAGTGATGAATGATCAGATGGGCAAAGATGATTTATTGCAGTTTACGAATCTTGCTCATGTAACAGAGTCAACTATTGTTGAAACACTATATCTTAATTCATGGATTGAGGAAGAACAGCTCCCAGAATTACTGAAAAAATATATTGACCCTTCTTCACTTCAAGACGGCAAATACTCTTATTTTGTAAGATTGTATGGAATTGATAAGAAGAGCTTTGAAACCTATGCTAAAAAAGTTGGTGTGGACCATACGCAATTAGCTAATAAAGAATTACCTGCTGCCATCATTATTGACGACATCTCCTATCAAGATTACGAGTCAGGTAAATTTGTGGAGACGAAATCAATCCTTACAGATGTAGGGAATCGGATTGATTTAAATTTGATGAACTATGAAACCGAAGAGCAACAGTTTATAAATACAATTGAGGTAGGAGCTTTAACAGATCTGTATCCGATGGGGATATCTTCTGGTGGACTTAGCGGATTCGATATCATTGTTTCAGAAGATCAATTCGATGAAATTGTTTCAAACAACGAAAGAGCCAAAAGTGAAATTCAAGCTGAATTATACATGAAAAGCTCAGATCCATTGGCAACGCAAGACGAGCTGGATAAGATTACAGACTCAGGTACACATGTGTATAATGTCTATCAAAGAAGACAAGAACAAGAGCAAATGGTTGTCATGATGTCCATTTTTACGTATGGATTTATCGCATTGATTTCATTGATATCCATTGCAAATATTTTTAATACCATTTCCACAAGCATCTCACTTCGCAAACGTGAATTTGCAATGTTGCGCTCAGTGGGGATGACGCCAAAAGGTTTCAACAAAATGATCAACTATGAGAGTGCGTTTTATGGGGTGAAGGCATTGCTCTATGGACTTCCAATCAGCCTGGTCGTTATGTATCTTATCTATTGGTCACTTAGAAATACCTTTGAATATGGATTTCAACTCCCATGGATGAGCATCTTATTTGTTATCATCATTATCTTTGTCATCGTGGGTGCAGCCATGCTGTATTCCATACAAAAAATTAAAAAAGAAAATATCATCGATGGATTGAAACAGGAGAGTATTTAACGGTAATTCCTTCTCTTCCTTTACATGGGGCCTGGCCACTACTGTGGTTAGGTCTCTTTTTACATAGAAGATGCATAACCATCGATGTTGATGCACATGCTTGGAAAACGATGTAATAAACGTTCGAAAGTCATAAATATGTTTGCGGTGTCGTAATATTTATGTGGCGTCAAATCTGTGGGAGAAGAGTCAAAGATAGTGAGTTGACGCAAATTCGTGGAAACTGACGCAAAAACTCGAGAATGGACGCAAATCCGTGGGAACTGACGCAAAAATTCGAG
>NZ_JBALOV010000022.1:0-112817 GCF_036965045.1 Bacillus sp. JJ1533
ATATAACAGGTTTTAACACCTTAAATATCATCGCAATTGAATACTAAATTAGAATAGAAATTCAAGGGCAAAATGAACATTAAGGATTCCGTTTTCGGGTGCTGATAACAAGTTGTTGATTTCTGTAACTAGGTCCAGACTAATGGTTGGGGGATCAGGTTAAGCACCGCTGATAATAGACGGAAAAACTCCGCTTAATTAGTAATTTTAATTAAAAAAAGCTTAAATAGACGGAGGGATTCCGTCTATTTACTCAATAAATCTCAAATTGTGGACTTTAGCTTAGCATAATCGGAAAAACTCCCCTTATTTACCCCGAAACGAACTCCATTCTGCATATAACCGGAAAATCACCGCTTATTTTACTAATACTGGTTACTAGATTAAGAACAATACATCTTAATTAAAAGGGAGTGAACTAGCCATAAATCCCTCTATACATGCGTCCGTCTCGCAAAATCGACAAACCGGAATTTGTCCGGGCGGTGACGGGACTCGGTGTATTGAAATAAACTAGCATTGTCCAAATACACATAGTTTTTGATGACGACAATATTATGAAACCCATCCAAATCAAGAAGCTCCCGGTCTTCGTCTGTTGGTTCCACAACCGTTATTTCCTTTTTGGCAAAACTAATTGCCAGCTGCAGCTCATTTTCCAAATACGCATAAATCGAGTCCTGACATATCTCCTTGGTGAGCTCTGGGACGTATTTACGCGAAATAAAATCCTTGTCCAAGATAATTTTTTCGCCACCCATTTCCCTTGTCCGAACTACCTTCCACACTTGATCTTTGCTTGAAAGCTGAAGTTGCTGTTTGATAAACGAATCCGGTTTTCCAACCGTTAATTCGTGCACATTTGTCTGAGGCTTATTCCCCATTTTCTCTGCAAGTTCCTTAAAACTGACAAGACCTGAAACTGGGAAATCAAATTTATTCACGTCAATCACAATGGAGCCTTTGCCCTTCATCTTTTGAATATACCCATTTTGCGAAAGCAAGTTCAATGCCTTACGAATCGTTTCCCGAGAGGTATTATAGGTGTCTTTTAATTCATGTTCAGAAGGTAATAGACTATTCGCTTTAATGTTACCGCTTTTAATTTCATCTACTAATTCGCTATAGATTGCTAGATACTTGTTGTTCATAAAGAATCCCCAATCGATGTATAAAATATTTTTAATTACTATTTTACCGCATTAACGCAAAAAAGAGGAGAGGAATTTTCCTCCCCTCCCTCCTATATTACTTTTTACCAAATGAAATTTTGCCAACATTCGCTTTTGCGAAAACCACAGTTAAGATAAATGGAACGACAACTGCTACAATCATCGCAACGAAGAACATGAACCAGTGTCCAGCCTGGATAGATAAGATACCTGGAAGTCCACCTACCCCGATTGAGTTAGCCATAACACCGCTGCCCACTGAGATGATCGCTGCAACCATCGAACCAAGCATTGCAGCTAAGAATGGGAAACCATATTTTAAGTTAATACCGAACATCGCGGGCTCCGTTACACCTAGATAACATGAAATACATGCTGGGATGGAAACTTGTTTTTCTTCTTCATTTTTACGGTTAATATAAATCATTGCAAGTACGGCAGAGCCTTGGGCAATGTTTGATAATGCAATCATTGGCCAGAGGTTTGTTCCGTTGAACTCGCTCATCAATTGTAGGTCAATTGCATTTGTCATATGGTGTAAACCAGTGATAACAAGTGGTGCATAGGCAAATCCAAAGATTGCCGCAAATAACCAACCAAATGCTGAAGTTAAGCTAGTGTATACAACATCAGAAATCCAAGAACCAATTGTCCAACCGATTGGTCCAAGAATGGTATGTGCAATTAAAACAGTAGGAACTAATGCAAAAAATGGAACAATGATCATTGAAATCGCATTAGGTGAAATCTTACGTAACCATCGCTCTAGATAAACTAGCACGAAACCTGCTAAAATAGCCGGAATAACCTGTGCCTGGTATCCAATCATTTCAATTTGTGCAAACCCAAAATCCCATACAGGAATTTCATCTGCATTAGCTACTCCGTAAGCGTTCAATAATTGTGGAGAAACAAGCGTAATACCTAAAATAATCCCAAGGATTTGTGAGGTTCCCATCTTACGAGTAATGGACCATGTGATTGCGACCGGTAGGAAGTGGAAGACCGCTTCACCGATTAACCATAGGAACGCATGAACTCCAGCCCAAAACTGAGAAACTTCTACAATCGTTTTTGTACCGTCATCAAGTAATTTAATGTCTCCAATTACATTTCGGAAACCTAAAATTAGACCCCCAACAACAAGGGCCGGAATAATCGGTGTGAAAATATCCGCAAGATGCCCCATCATACGTTGTAGCCAGTTCATATTTTGCTTTGCAGCAACCTTAGCTTCTTCCTTGCTTGTGCCATCAACACCAGCGTGTTTTACGAATTCATTATAAAAAGAAGCAACTTCATTACCAACAATGACTTGGAATTGACCGGCCTGTGTGAATGTTCCTTTAACAAGGCCAATTTCTTCAATTTTTTCTATATCGGCGTTTTTCGGATCATTTAAAACGAAACGCATTCTTGTTGCGCAGTGTGTAACTGCAGCAATATTTTCCTTACCACCAATGTGGTCAAGTAAGTCCTTTGCAGGTTCTGTGTACTTACTCATTGTTTTTCCCCCTAACTAACACAAAATGTCGAATCTTGTATATACATGTCGTGATTACGTTTTCAGTTTAACCTGTATATACAAGTATGTCAATTATTTTTATTCATTAATTTTTAGCTTTTACGAACAAAGGGTTTTTATGCCAAATCATCCTAAGTATAACTTCCCACACACCGTGAAAAATAACCAGTAAACCAAAATGGAAATGGAGTGTAATAATGAAAGCTGTAACATATCAAAATCCATATAAGGTTGAAGTGAAAGAAGTAGAGGATCCGAAAATCATCAAAAAGGATGATGTGATTGTTCGCATCACCTCAACCGCGATTTGTGGCTCTGATCTTCATTTATATCAAGGTAATTTTCCGCTGCCAGATGGGTATGTAATCGGGCATGAACCGATGGGAATTGTCGAGGAAGTAGGTCCCGAAGTCACTCATGTAAAAAAAGGAGATCGAGTTGTTATTCCTTTTACGGTAGCCTGTGGAAAATGCTATTACTGTGAACACGAACTTGAGAGCCAATGTGACAACGCGAATCCACATTATGACTCAGGGGGTTATTTTGGCTACTCTGAAAAATTTGGTGACCACCCAGGAGGACAAGCGGAATACTTAAGAGTTCCATTCGGAAACTTTACTCCTTTTAAAATACCGGAGTCATGCGAATTAGAAGATGAGGCATTGCTTTTCCTCAGTGATGTTCTGCCAACTGCCTATTGGAGTGTATTGAACGCAGGTGTCAAAGAAGGAGACACCGTCATTATCCTTGGCTGTGGGCCTGTCGGCTTGATGGCGCAAAAATTTGCTTGGATGAAAGGGGCAAAACGTGTCATTGCTGTCGACTACATTGGGTATCGAATGGACCATGCAAAAGCGACAAACAAAGTAGAAGTGTTTGATTTTACAAAAAATGATGATATGGGTGAGCATTTAAAGGAAATCACAAGCGGTGGAGCAGACGTAGTCATTGATTGTGTAGGAATGGATGGGAAAAAATCACCGCTTGAATTCATCGAACAAAAGCTAAAGCTTCAAGGTGGAACACTAGGTCCGATTCAAATTTCAACAAAGGCCGTTCGAAAAGGCGGTACTGTGCATCTAACTGGAGTGTACGGTGCGAACTATAATATGTTCCCGCTCGGTGCATTTTTCACCAGAAACATTACCTTAAAAATGGGCCAGGCTCCTGTTGTTCATTTCATGCCGGAGCTCTATAAAAAGATTGTCAACAAGGAATTCGACCCAACGGATATCATTACCCACAAGCTGTCCCTTGATGAAGCCAGCCACGGCTACAAAATCTTTAACGGCCGCGATGATGATTGCATAAAAGTTGTTTTAAAACCATAAAGAAGAATCTCGACAAGTGTTGCACTTGTCGATTTTTTATGGAGACGTTTCTCCTAGTTATCTAGTAAAATGGAAATAACAGGGGGGATCTCAGTGGATAAGAAAAATCTGGAGTTGGCTATTCAACTTCGTCGTGAATTACATATGCATCCTGAATTGTCCTATCAGGAAGTCTGGACGAAACAACATTTAATGGATTTCCTTAAAAAACATACTTCAAACTTAGACATCATCGATAAAGGGAAGTATTTTTATGCGAAATATACGGCTGGAGTGGATAAACCAACTATTGCATTTCGAGCAGATTTTGATGCACTCTCCATTCCAGAAACAATTGACCTGCCGTGGAAATCAAATGTTCCGGGAGTTTCTCATAAATGTGGCCATGATGGGCACTCGGCTACTCTTGCTGGATTTGCACTTGAAGTGGATCAGAAGGGCGCAGATCAAAATATTATCTTTCTTTTTCAGCATGCAGAAGAGACAGGACAAGGTGCCATTGAATGTACCGAAGTAGTGAAAGAAGAAAAAATCGATGAAATGTATGGCTATCATAATATGTCAGGTATTGAGTTTAATGTTGTACATGTGATTGATGGTACAGCCCATTGTGCCTCAAAAGGGATGTCCATTGAAATGATAGGTTCACCTGCCCACGCAAGTCAGCCCGAAAATGGAATAAATCCTTCTTTTGCAATTGCCAGAATCATAGAAGCTTTACCTGTGTTAACCTCACAAGACCAGTACGAAGGACTCGTTCTATGCACGGTTATTCAGGTCGATATTGGTTCGGAAAATTACGGGATTGCAGCCCATGAAGGAGTACTCCGACTAACCATTCGGACAGAAAAAGAAGCGGAATTACATTCACTTCAACAAAGGATAGAAAATATCGCATTAACATTAGGAAAAGAGCATGGGCTAGACGTTCATTTTCACTATCGGGATGAATTCCCTGAAACAGTTAATCATAAGGAATCGGTAGAAAAGGTACGCAAGGTTGGCGTCGACAAAGGATTTCGAATCCATGAACTGACCTCACCCTACCGTGCATCAGAGGACTATGGTCACTATTTAAAGCTTGTAAAAGGGGCCTATTTTTATATTGGAAACGGTGAGAAGCATCCGCCGATCCATACCTACGAATATGATTTTCGTGATGAGATTATTGAAACTGGGGTAGAAATGTTTAAAGGACTTGTGGGGATGGTGTGATATATACTAGATACGTTCAACCAACATCTCTCTTTAATAGAAACCTAGAAGGGAATTGTTCCAACCTTGTAGAATCTTAAGGGAAAAGGGGTGCATTTTTATGAAGAAAATATTACTCGCCATTTATGATTCTTTTTCCGAATTTGAGATAACCGTGGCGACCGCCATGCTGAGAGGGACATATCAGATTGTAACAGTTGCGGATTCGCTAAAGACGATTACTGGTGAATCAGGTTTGCAATTTGTGCCGCATTTGATGTATCAACAGGTAGACCCAAAGGAGTATGAGGCGATTCTTATCCCTGGTGGAGACCTGATCAATATTAAGGATACGGAAGAACTGTTTCAACTCACAAACATTCTTTACCAACAGAATAAATTAACTGCAGCCATTTGCAGCGGTACATATGTATTAGCACGGGCGGGTGTACTTGGGGACAAACCTTATACAGTTACCCTTCACCAAGAGCAGCGTAACTTCCTAGGTTGTTTTGAAGAAGAAAAATTTCGTTATGAACCCGTTGTGAAATCGGGGACTATCATCACTGCACAGGGCCACGCTTATGTTGAATTTGCACTTGCTGTTACGGAACAGCTCGGAGTACTAAACCATCCCGAGTTCACGCGGGAGTTTTATAAGGGACAACGAAATCGGCTGATGGAGGAGTCTGTAAAATGACCGAACAATGGGCATTATGAACCGAGCAAGATTAAACTTCTTTCTCTTATTGTTTCCACCACTTTATCTGATTCATGATATTGAAGAAATTTTGACAGTGGAGCATTTTTTAATTAAAAACTCTACTATCATCCCGTTTCATGTTTCAAAGTTAGAATTTGCAGTTGCTTTTTCTCTACTGTGGATTGTTGCTTCGGTTGGGTGTTTGATGGCTAAGCGTGGCAAGCAATTTCTAGGTATGAATCCAGTAACCTACCTATCATTTTTAGTGCCGGGTATCATTTTGGCAAATGCAATTGGTCATGTTCTACAATTTTTGTTTTTCAAAGATTATGTTCCTGGCATTATCACGTCAGTCTTAGTTCTAATACCCTATTCATTTTTAACGGCAAGGTTTTTAATCACCGAAGAAGTAACCGTAAAAAAACTTGTAACCTATTTTATTATCGGTTTTGTGATTCAAGGGCCACTTGCCTTACTTGCACATATCTTCTCTTCATTTATAGTAGAATTATAAATAAAAAGGGGGAACAGCGATGACAATCGAAATCAAGAATTTTTCAATTGGGTTACCTAAAAAAATGACGTACGGAAAAAATGAGGAAATGATGACCGCGATTCGTAAACAAGCTGTGGAAGAGGCATTTTTAACAAAAGACGGATTTCGTGGGGATGGTGTGGCTGATTTAAAGCACCACGGGGGTCCTGACCGTGCTGTTTGTATCTATCCGTATGAACATTATTCACTGTGGCAAAGTGAATTTTTAGTACAGTTTCCGCTTCCGACTTTCGGTGAGAACTTGACACTTACCAATATGGAAGAAAAAGATGTATGCATCGGGGATATTTTTCAGGTTGGAGATTCGGTTATACAAATTACCCAAGGTCGAATTCCTTGCAGCACCATCACAAAAAAAACCAACAACCCCTATCTTCTAAAAATGATGGTTCAAACGGGTTTTACTGGATACTTGGCGCGTGTTTTAAAAGAAGGCATCGTCCGAAAGGATTCTACCATTTCGTTAGAAGAGCGAAAATCAAACCAAGTCTCCATTCTTGAAGCAAATGAGATTTATTATAAAAGGCCACGGGATATTGAGGGGATACAGAAGATTTTGGCAGTTGAAGAATTGGCTGATGAGTGGAAGGACATGTTAAATGAGCGATTAAGTAGACTGGGTAAACGCCACTAATTTTGCGGAAAAGCTGTAAAAGGGATAATAAGTAAATCCGGGGAGTTGGGATGGGTGAGAAACGTTTATTGTGAAAGATGTTCGGCAGAAATTACAGATAAAAGCAATCTTATTATCACGACGCATTTTGTCTCTATTAAAGCCTATCATGATCATTGTTACTCAAAATCGCTGAAAGGCTGGGAAACGGTATTTGTAGGTAATGAGCCAATAAACGGAACATCAGGAAACATTAAAGCTTTCTTTGGATTAATAGTAGCTATGATTCTATTTTTGGTAGGTGGTCCGTATGCGTTTCTCGGGGCTATTGTCTTATACCTTCCAATAATGAGGTGGTATGCCTGGTACAGTATTGAGCGGCATGTAGAGTAGTGTTTCGGGTGTTAAAGGGGGAAGTTTGATGAAGTACAGAAAGACGATTGTCATCACAGCAATCGTGATGATTGCTGGGTTCATTCTATTAAAAAAAGACCTGTGGGACAAGAATGAGGAATTGCTTCGAAAACAGGTGCTTTCTATTGGTCAAAAAGTTGAGACAATCAATTTAGCTGACGTCACCCCTTTCGAATGGGATACGGTGTATTCTTTCGGACCATACACTTCGAAGGAAGATATCTATGAAACAGTGGGTTATAAATGGGACAACATTCAGGAAACTATGAATGAGGACATGGACCAAATTGTGTTTTTAAATGATGGGAAAGTAGTTTGCTATATCTATGGATACCCCACTAACAAGGGTTATAGCATCTTTTACCTAGGAGAAACTGTTTCTGAGTTTGCATCCGTTTTGAAACTGGAAGATGACCTACAGTTTCAGGTAAAACGCGAAAATGAGGTTGTTTATTTAAAAAAAGAGTAATATTTTTTTGTGATAAGGAACTAGCGCGAGCAGTGTCTCGCGGAACACGGTGAAGAGGGAAACAAGCATAAATCCTCTTCATAGCTTGGATGAAGTCCCGAACGAGTAGTCTGAAAAGCAACCGGTTCTTCATAAGGTCGATGAAGTCCCGAGCGAGCCACCACCTACAAGAAACGGTACTTCATTCAAACTAGTATTCCAATATCAATCATGAAAAAGGTGTACACATGCGAAAATTACTAGAATCACTCTTGTTTTTGCCCACATCCCTAAATAAAAAAAAGCTCCACGCCCAGCTCTCCGGCAAAACAATCCTCATCACTGGGGCAAGTTCGGGCATCGGCAAAGAAGTGGCTTATCTGTTAGCTGACATCAATTGTCATCTAATTCTTGTCGCCAGAAGAGTTGAACTGCTCACGAATATCAAAAATAAAATCGAAAAGCAAACAGCTAAAGTTAGTATTTTTCAAGCGGATCTTCGAGATGAGGAGGAACTTAGCAATTTTCTAGTATTTTTACACAAACAACCAACTTTAGATCTCTTCATCAACAACGCAGGTCTCTCCATCAGGCGGTCCATCTATGAATCTCTTGACAGATATCACGATTTCACACGGACAATGGCGATTAACTACTTTGCGCCCGTAAAAATATTGTTATCCATCATTCCACTGCTAAAAGAAAGCCAAGGACAGATTATCAATGTATCGACCATAAACGCTAGGTTAGCACCTGTTCCATATTTCGCAGCCTACCAGGCATCGAAAACAGCATTTGATGTTTGGTTAAGATCGGTTTCGCCCGAAATAGAAAATATTGAAACAACATCTATTTATCTCCCATTAGTCAGGACACCGATGATAGAACCAACCGCTGGATATCGCAATGTACCAGTAATGTTTCCACAGCATGCAGCAACAATCATCTGTAAAACGATGTACACTCGCAAGAAAAAATACCAACCATGGTGGTTGCTTTTTGGACAGCTAGTATCGATTTTTCGAATGAATTTTGGGGACTTCTCAAAGAAGGGGCAGCAGAAATGAAACTGATTAAACTATTTTATGTTTTATATAAAATAAAATTGCTTACTCCAATCGGGCTGTACAACTTATTAAGCTCTTTTTCAAAATGTGGGGTCAATTTGATGACACTCTTACATTTTGCCGAAAAGAAATACGCTAATCGAATCGCGCTCGTAGATGACCACGAAACTCTTACCTACAAACAGCTTCTAGAACAATCAACGAATCTCGCTCATTCATTAATAGAAAAATCTAAGCTCAAAAGCGGGCAGAAAGTGGGGATACTATGTAGAAATCATGCTTCACTTGTAAAATCGATTTTCGCCGTTTCTCAAGTGGGGGGAGACCTCTATTTATTAAATACTGAAATCAGCAAACAACAGTTTAACGGTTTCGCGGAGCAACACCATTTTGACCTGATCATCTATGATGCCGAATTGAGTCCCATCATCCAGGACTATTCCAAACAGAAGATTTTGAGTTATCATCCTGACCTACCAGCGATTAGTAATTTTCTACAATCAAAACCTAATCCAGATTCACTGCCACGAGCCACAAAAGGCAAACTCGTCCTGCAAACCAGCGGTACAACGGGAATGTCAAAAGACGCGGCACATAAACCGTCCCTTTTTCATTATTTACATCCATTTGTGGCGTTTATTAAACGATTGAAGATTTTAGATTATCAGAGTGCCTATATTGCGACTCCTATCTACCACGGATACGGGATTGCCGTTTTACTTTTATTTATCCCATTAGGGAAAAAGGTTGTGATTACTAGGGGATTCAAGGATAAAAAAGCTTGCGAACTCATTCATCAACATCAAATCGAAGTTGTCACCGTTGTCCCATTGATGCTCCAAAAGATGCTGCAATATAACAAAGAATATTTAAAGTCGCTCAAATGTATCGCATCAGGTGGGGCGAAACTGCCAAGCAAGCTTGTCGAGGTGACAATCCAAAAACTTGGTCCAGTCTTATACAATCTGTACGGAACATCAGAAACCGGATTGAATTTTATCGCCACCCCACAGGACTTAATGTATTCAGCCACAACCAATGGCAAAAAGATAACGGGACTAAACGTCAGTATCTTGGACCACAATAAAAATGAAGTTCCATCAGGCACAATCGGTCAGCTCTGTATGAAGAATGACTGGTCCATTCGAAAGGATACTTGGATTGAAACAGGTGATGTAGGATATCGTGACGAAAACGATTATTATTTTATATGTGGGAGAATGGATGATATGGTTATTTCAGGCGGGGAAAATGTTTACCCTATCGAAGTGGAGCAAGTATTAATCCAACACCCGCAAATTCTCGACGTCGCAATTATCGGAACAGACGATGAACAATTTGGACATCGCTTACTAGCATTCATCGTTCTGGAAGAAGACGAAAGCCTAACAGAAGAAGAATTATTGGGGTGGCTTCGCCAAAGGATAGCTAGGTACCAGCTTCCGAAAAAAGTCACTATTGTTGATCAATTACCCTACACGCCTCTTGGCAAATTGGATAAAAAACAGCTAAAATTGACAGTGCCTTTCGAATGTTAGGGTTTATCTTCCACTGGTAAAGGTTCTGATTACAGTTATCATTTTGACACCCCAATTGACATATAAAAAAGCAAAACTCGCTCAAAAAATTGGCGAGTTTTCTTTATCCTTAATCCCAAATAGTAATACCTATAAAAAATAGTACGATTACAATGAATAATGCCCAAAATAACTGTCCACCAATTAATTTTCACTTTTGTTAGTAACCGGTCAATGATAAAAAAGGAGATGGCAGAAGAAAGGCTAAAAAGTTGGAACACTGAACCGAATAAACAATGCAATAGAAAAGAACTTATTTCTCGAGAGCGAGTCGTCGTAAACATCTTTTTACTCATCCAATCGCTACATATCGAAGTAATAACCCCATATGAAACAACAATCATTAAGTTTAAATAATATATGTTAGCAAATGCATTCAGTTGAAAGCCACCTGGTATAGAAAAAATGAATGCAAAGAGCAAGCTACTAATGATGGCCGCTAAAATTTTTCTTTTTATTGTAGTAGACATTTGCCTCTCCTTATTCAATAAAGGATTTTTTGCTGCTAGCAGTTTGATTCGGCATAATTACTAGTCTGGTCAGATAGTTTTTATGAAAGCGAAGTATCTAAGAAGTTCATTTTCCGAAATTGTAATACTATCCGTCAAATCTTTCGTTCTCAAGACGTACTCCTTAACCCCAATAAATTCAGATTCCGCAATTAGGTAGAACGGTGTTCCTTTTTTATATCCCCTAAACGGCGCTTTTAGTGTATATAATTTCATAGAATAACCTGCCTGATTTAAAGATAGTTCAATTATATCTTGATTTATTACTTAAACAACAGAATTATCAACGAAAGGCTTTTAGAGAAGAGTTTAAACTAATGGTAATCAAGCAGGATTAGTTTTACTTTTGTTGAAGTAAGTAAGTTTACGGGGGAAAAATTCATGGGGGGGATACGATATGACTGCTAAAATAATCTTTGCATCAAATAAATTAGGTGAAGTACATGATGAGCAACTACAGTTCATGCTTGATAAATATAATCTAGGCAAACTCATTTCATCGCATAAAACAGCCTTTGGAGCAATGGGTCAAACGATGTTTGTCTCATCATCTGAAGGGGATTTTGTTTTAAAAGGAAACCCACTTTATACGGGCCAGTTAGTGGAGGAAAAGTTCTTTATTGAAAATATTTATAAGCGAACGAATGTTACTGTTCCAATACCGTATATAATCGATGATTCTGTAGAAATTTTTGGTTGGAATTATTCACTTATGCCACGTCTTAAAGGTGAACATATAAATTCAGAAAAATTGAAAGCTAAGCTAAATGTGGAAGATAAGTTTAAGATTGCGGAATCAATTGCTAAAACTTTATCTTCATTTCATAGTTGGAAAGTAACTGATTTTGGTGAACTGGATACTAATACGTTTGAAATAGTACCTTTTAAGGATTCCTATACTAAATGGCTTTTCATGAGAATAAAGTTTTGGGTAGAGGACGCCAAGAAGTATTGGGAAATAACTGATAAAGATGTCAATTGGGTTGAATCTTTATTAGAACAATCCGAAGGTGATTTTATTCAACTTTCGTCACCATCTTTTGTTATGGGAGATTTTAAACCAGGGAACTTTTTGGTCGATCAAGTGGAGCATGGCTGGGAGGTAAGTGGAGTATTTGATTTTACAAATTCGTATTTTGCAGACCCTGTTTCTGATTTAATAAAAATGATTACCTATTATTTAGATGACAATGAAGAAGAAATTGCAAAGCATTTACTGAATGCTTATTGTAGTGAATTGGTAGAAAAAGATGGAATAAAAAAACGTTTAAAGGTACATATGCTTCATCAACGAGTATTAGATTGGGGAAGTGCCAAAGCAACAAATATGGTTACTTGGGATAATAACCTACCATTTTATAAATGGGTAGAATCATACACGGATTCAGTTGAAAGGCTGTTGGAGTGAAAAACTTGGATAATAAATCCAAGTTTTTTTTGTTATTCATTTTGCTGATTCACTATAACATAAGAAAAACTTCACCCGTGACAAATAAAGACCTCATAAACTCCTTCCCCACCCTATAATCCAAAAGTACTAAAAAAGTACTATTTTTCCTAAATGATACATGAAAAAGTATGCATGACACAAAATACCCAATTGAAGGAGGGAGAAGGATGCCGTCATTTTTTAAAAAGAATGAAAGACCTCAACAAGAAGTCTCCTTACCTAATAATCAAGTCCTAGAGTCAAAGCAGATGAATATAAGCAGTGACATTAAACAAACAGTAGAAGAGTTTAAACAAATTTTCGATAAGGATCTTGATTTTTCAACGAGAAGGTTTCATTTATTTGGTGAAACCTTATCTGTCGTTCTTTATATGAGTAGTTTAGTTGATCAAGAAAAAGTGGATAGAGATATGATTAAGCCGCTTCAAGAGCATAGACTATGTAATCAATCCGAATTAAGCTCAAAAAGTCTCACGTCTATCCTCCTTAAAGATGTTCTTTATCATTGTTCAGGAACATCTGAGTCAGGAATGTCAGCTTTACTGTCAGGTTTATTGAGAGGGAAGTGTGTCGTTTTAATAGATGGTTCCGAACATGCTCTCCTTCTTGATGCATTCAAGCCTGAAAAGAGGGGGCTCGCGCAACCTGAGACAGAAAGAGTGGTTCGAGGTCCACGAGATGGGTTTATAGAACAAATCATGACGAATGTATCTCTATTACGTTATCGTTTACCTGTTCCTGAGTTTAGAGTAGAGCACATGGAGGTTGGTAGGCGTACAAAAACTAGAGTGGGAATTTGTTATATGGAGGGTATTGTCAATCAAGAGTTATTGAATGAGGTGAAAAAGCGTTTAGATCGGATCGATATCGACCGGATACTGGATGCTGGATATATTGAGCAGTTTATTGAGGATAATCCTCGATCGCCATTTCCACAGGTTCAAAATACGGAACGGCCAGATAAAGCAGTAGGTAATTTACTAGAAGGTAGAATCGTACTGTTAGTAGATGGTTCCCCGTTTGTATTGGTTGTACCTGCCATTTTTAATCAGTTTTATCAAACGAGTGAGGATTATAATGAGAGGTTCTTGATCACGAGTGCAGTTCGCTTGATCCGTTTTATGTCTCTCATCTTTTCATTAACGTTTTCGTCCTTTTATGTAACAGTTCTTTCCTATCATCCAGAGATGATTCCAGCGAAATTTGTTGTTGCTGCCTCAAGTGGTCGTGCTGGGGTCCCCTTCCCAGCGTTTATTGAAGTGCTGTTGATGGAGGTGGCGATGGAAATATTACGTGAAGCAACCGTCCGAATGCCTCAACAGGTAGGTGGGGCGCTCTCTATTGTTGGGGTGCTTGTTATAGGGCAAGCGGCTGTATTAGCTGGATTCGTTAGTCCAATAACAGTTGTAATTATTGCACTATCAACGATTGGGTCATTCGCAACACCTTCGTATAATGCAGCAACAGCTTTTCGGATGCTGCGTTTCCCCTTAATCATTCTGGCTGGAACCTTTGGATTACTTGGTTTAGCGTTTGGGGTTATTTTCATCCTCAATCATATGCTATCATTACGTTCCTTTGGTCTTCCGTATATGGCACCTGTTGCCCCAGGGAATTTTACGGGCATGAAAGATTCATTCATTCGCGCTCCACTTCGATGGTTAAAGAATCGGCCAGCAGAGATAAAGCCACAGGATGTAAAAAGGATGGAGCCTAAAGAAGAAAGGATTCCAAAGTCGTCATTGAATGGTCAAGAGGATGGTGATTCCAATGGATAAGCAAGGAGATAAAATTACAGCGGTACAATTGGCATTCATTGTAATTAGTTCTATCCTTGGTGTTGCAATGCTCGCCTTTCCGAGATTTGTGGTCAAGGGGGCGGGGATAGGAGCTCCATTTGCAAGCATAATTGGAGTTGGAATTACTTTCATTGGTCTTTTAGCAATTGTATATTTGGGAAAAATATTTCCAAAGCATACCCTCATTACATACAACGAAATAATCTTAGGAAAATTTATTGGCCGTATTTTTAGTATCATGATCATTCTATTTTTTACGATAAACATGGGCCTTGAAACACGACAATTTGCTGAAGTAGTAAAAGGCGCACTTCTACCTACTACACCAATTCAAATTGCCATTTTTATGATGATTTTCTTATGTGCAACAACTGGGTTTCAAAATGTTTCAACCTTTGCCTATATCCATTTTTTCTATATGCCGTTGATCATTTTTCCATTCGCACTTGTCTTACTTCCAGCCTTTGGAGACATTGAGGTGTATCACATTACTCCATTTTTGGGTAACGACCCAACTTGGAGAGAATTTTTAAAAGGAAGTATTGCGGTTACCCAGTCGATGTTAAGCTTTTTCATTATAACAATGGTCATCCCCTATATGAAACAACCAGAAAAATGTCTGAAAGGTGGAGTCTGGGGACTTCTGATAGCCGGTTTTATTGTCATTTTTATTGTGTTCATGACAGTTGGTGTATTTGGAGATGAGGATATTCTTCAAATGATTTGGCCAACATTAGTTCTAGGTAAAATGATTACTGTTCCTGGTGAAATTTTAGCAAGGGTGGATGCTATTTTGGTTATTTCCTGGATATATGGTGTTTTTACGACACTTCTATCCTATTATTTTATAATTGTTCGAGGAATAGGGGAACTTTTTCGCTACTACAATTACCGGGTGATCGCACTAGCAGGTTTTCCGGTTGTTTTTTGTATCGCCATTTTTCCACAAAATATTTATCATATGTATGATTATATATTGCTAGTAACAATGTATGGCCTCCTGTTAACGATTGTATATCCTGTGATCCTTTTAGGGATTGCGAAGCTGCGTAAAAAAGGAGGAGTTTCAGTATGAAAATAATACGAGTTTTTATGATCCTTCTTATATTTATTCTTTTTTTAACAGGATGCTGGGACAGGTACGAACTGGAGGACCGTGCAAATATACTGGCACTTGCAATTGATATTGCTGAGGGGAATGATAAAGCAGAGGTAACACATCTTAACGGAGACTTTCCTGAAGGGAAAAAAGATATTTTATATAAGGTTACTGCCCAAATCGCATTACCTGGAAAAATCAAGCTTGGCCCTGAAGGTGGTGGAGGGCAAGGGTCTGAGAAAACAGTGTGGTTATTAGACACATTTGGTCATACGATAAAGGATGCCATGTCCAACCTCCAGCAACAGCTTGCTGAAAAGTTATATCTTGGGCATCTACAGATTATTGTGGTATCCGATGAAGTTGCGAAGAAGGGGATTAAGGATATAAGTGAATTTTTAAAGCGTGATAACGAAGTCCGAAGAACAGCCTGGATGGCTATTAATAAAAAAGATGCAGCAAAAGTTTTGAGAACAGCGCCACCACTTGAAACAGTACCAGCACTTTATCTAGCAGATACATTAGATAATGCGGTACGTTTTGGAAAGCTACCAAGGGAATATCTCGGGAACTTTTGGATAGATGTTTTAGATAAAGGGATTGACCCAGTATTGCCGGGGGTAAAAGTTATTAACAATGATCGAATTATGGTTGATGGAATCGCTTATTTTCGAGGTGAAAAAATGGTTGGCCTAACATCCCCGATTGAAATAGGTGCCTTTATGGATATGAAAGAGAAAGCCTCCGGCGGTTATCCTTTAAGTATTTCGTTAGATGATCAGAGTGTTTACATGATTCAAACTCAACAACGAAACTCAAAAATAAAAGTCGATGTAAAAAACGGAATACCAAGAGCAACAATTCATGTAGAAATAGATGCGATTCTTGAGGAAGCCATTGACGTTACCTTAAGTGGCGACAAAATGAGGCAAATCGAAAAAGCAGCCAATAAAAAAATGGATGAAGTCAGCAGTGAATTAATCAAGGAGCTTCAGGAGCACGGGTCAGACATCCTTGGTCTAGGCGCTAGAGTCAGAGCCAAATTCGGAACGTATTGGGACGAGGAAGTAAAAACCGATGAAAAGTGGTCTGAAATTTACAAAGACATGGATATTAAAGTGACTTTTGACTATACAATCCGGCGGACTGGGATGAATTGGGAGTAGGGGGCAGTTTCGCTGACAAGAAGGAAGGTGCGAACATCGAAGAAGGATAGCGCACCTTTTTTTAAAGAAGGGGGGATTACCTACTCTCATATGGACATTTTCAAATAAGCTATGATATTAAGCCTAAAATTGCAGCTAGTAAAGCAAAACAAACAAACATGAGCCCTACAATTATTAATCTAAAACGTTTTTTATACCGTGCTGATTTAGTGGCTAAAAACGTTAATTTAGAAAATCCAAATTTATAGATAGATTCAGATAATATTACTAAAATAATAAAAATCATAATTTCAAACAACACAGATATGCACCTCAATATGATAATAAATAACTATACATTCGAAGTATTGAAATTACTAACAAATATAGTTTTAAACTACTAATTAATTGATAGGGTGCTTATCTTCAAAGAAGGAAAAGTACCCTTTTTTGTAGAAGTTATTAATCTTGTTTAAAAGTACCTTTTTAAGGAGGTTATTATGGTAAATAGTTCACCCAATTGGTTCGATTTTATAGCTGTAGTGTTTATTATATTAAGTTTTTATTTTACTCTCACTTTCTTTCAATATCTTAAAAGTGATGACGAGAGAGTAATCAAACAATCAAAATATGCGGCAGTGATTTGTTTAGCAATTGCACTAATCATAATTTTGGGTTTTGTGAATTAAAATTTTTAGAGGGGGATTTTCGGTGGAGAACGCCATCCTTAATTAATGATGATTTATTAGAAATGCTAGATGACTTTTTACGTGAGCCGAAGCATTTTTGGGAACAGTTTTATGAAGACCGAACAAACATAAGGTTCTACTAGAGAAAATACCATTCATTGTATTGGATTTACACAAAAAAGCGCAGGAGGATTAATAAATGGACAATCCAGTTATATCCACTGAAAGGTTATTATTAAGAAGAATGACTAAAGATGATACTAGAAATTTATTGGAAATTTTTTCAGACCCTGTAGCAATGAGGTATTATCCTTCAACCAAAAACGAAAGTGAAACAATGGAATGGATCAAATGGACCCAAAAAAATTATGATGAATATGGGGTAGGTTTGTGGATTGTAGAAGATAAAGGTAATGGAGAATTTCTTGGACAATGCGGAATTGTACCTCAAGAAGTGGATGGTGTAATGGAGATGGAGATAGGTTATTTATTTGTTCGTCGTGCTTGGGGGAAAGGATATGCAACAGAAGCAGCTTTAGCTTGTAAGGACTATGGGTTTGAACAATTAAAATTAAGCAGGATGGTCTCATTGCCCGATGTAAACAATATTCCTTCAACTAAAGTAGCAGAACGAATTGGTATGCAGGTGAAGAAAACGATAAAAAAATGGGGAAAAGAAGTGTATGTTTACTCCGTGTCTATATAAAATCAATGATTAAATTGAAGCTTGTGGAGAATTATATTTAAACTTTCAAGGGCTTTAGTCAAGTAGGGGCTGTCCATAAGTCAAATTTGACACTGGTACAGCCCCGGTTTGTTTTATTTATTCCGTTCGTTTGTGTTATTTAGGTTAGGATTATTTAACCTTATTAGCTTCAAATTTCACCGTTTTCCTGCTCCCAATTAGATACAATAACAAAATAATAATCATAAAAGCTGCTGAATAACTAAAAGTCATGCCATACCCAACACTTTTAGCTAAGAATCCAAGACCTACTGATCCAATAGCTAGACCAAAGTCGATAAAAATAAGTAGCATTGAATTGGCCGTTGCTTTTTTCTCAGGTGGTACAAGAGTTAATGCCCAAGCTTGGAAAATAGGATGGATGATGGCATATGCGATTCCAAATAATACCCCTGAAACCCAAACCATCCACATAGTAGTGGAAAAGCCTAATAAGATTAAACCTCCAGCCCCTGAAATGGCGGCTGGAATAATAAGGATTCTGTGGCCGAATCTATCGAAAATTTTACCTGAGAAAGATCGAAATAATACCATTGCAATCCCTTGTGCGATAAAAAACTGCGAAATCTTTCCGCCGACATTAATCTCTTTTCCAAACGCCCCCATAAAATTGACTGTCCCCGCAATTGTAATATAATTTAATGCTACCAGAATACATGGAAGAAGGACACGCTTATCGAACATGTACTTATAGAAAGGTTCTTTGTTTGTCTCCTTTGGACTTTCCTTTTCTTTTATAACGGTATTTTTTGTGAATAAACTGCACACAAATGAAAAAGACATAAGACCAAGAGTTAACATCATCATGGACTGGAATGAAAACTTTGCAAGATAAGATATTGCAATTAGTGGTCCCATTGTCGTCCCAACGCTTGTAGACATTGCGAAAAATACTATACCCTCACCTAACCGAGATTTAGGAACAATATTACTTGACATCGTAAAGACTAAAATCGTAAGCATACTAAATCCAATACCTTGAAGTGCTCTAATGAATATTAAAAATCCGATCGAGTCGTTTACAAAAGTAAGACCGATTGTCCCCAAAAAATAAAGGAGGGAAATAATAAGGAGCAATTTCATATTTACTTTTTGGATAATGACACTTGCAAAGAAGCGCGTAATTAGTGATGCTACCATTAAGGTGGTGGTCATGGTTCCTGCAATTGCGGGATTATCACTAATAGTTGATACGAAAATTGGGAAACCTGCTGTAATCATATAAAAAGAAGCGAACATCACTAAAGACAATAAAATAATAATTACATATTGGTTTGTCCATAGTTTACCTTTTTTTTTACCCATTGTATAAGACCGCCTTTCGAGGCTATTTCTAAATATGGTGATGATTTATACGTGAAGATTGCTTTTTCATTCATGATAAAATTATTCTTCTCTTATTTTTAAAAAGATATTTAGTTTATTTCCAAAAAAAGCAATTAATAATAAAATATCCTTTATAACAGATTCTATTGACTTAAATAAATGGGGGTGATTTGATTGAAAATAGGTGTCATCAGACCAATCGTTATTTGTGTATTTAAGAAAAACGATTCGATCCTTGTAGCTGAGGGGTATGACTCCGTAAGAAAGGATTACTATTATCGACCAATCGGTGGAGGAATTGAATTTGGAGAATCAAGCTCAGAAGCCTTAGTTCGCGAAATCCAAGAAGAAATAAAGGCAGACATAACTGACATCAATTATCTGGGAACACTTGAAAACATATTTACATACAACGGTGATACGGGGCATGAAATGGTTGTGGTATATGATGCAGCATTCGTTAATAAGTCCTTCTATCAAACTGATTTCTTTGAGGGCATAGAAGACAATGGAACAATAATAAAGATCTATTGGAAGCCTTTAAGTGATTTTCAAAATGGTAAGCTGCGTCTTGTTCCTGAAAGTTTATTAAGACTTATTAGTGTTACTCCATAAAAAGTTTTTAGAGCATATTGGAGGAGAAAATGAGCAATCACAAATTTGATGAATTTATTAAAATTACAAAAAAACTAAATGTTATTGATATTATTCCATTGTTAATGGGTTCAGTTGGTTTAGAGATTATTACAGGAAGGAGTTGGGATGCTCAAGACTTAGATATTCATGTGCCTGGTGATGAAAGAGGATGGGAAGTGCCACCCGAATTGTCTATACATAACTGGTCTGAGATAATGAACATCATGGAGACAATGGGATATAACTTAATAGATTTGCATGAACATGAGTTTTCTAAAGGAGGATTATCAGTTGAATTTGGTATTATCGACACTTTACCAAATTTTGCGGGGGTAAAAATAGAGGATTTAGAAATACATCAGTTTAGAGACGTGAAGTATTATTTACCGAATGTTGAACAATATATAAGTATCTACGAAGCTTCTGCTGAAGACAGTTATCGAGCAGATAAAAATAATAAAAAAGATAGTAGAAAAATAGAATTCTTAAAAAATATGAAACTAGGTTAAAATACGATAAACAAGAGATAACGTATGCATTTAGTACTTAAGTGAATGCAAAAAAAAAGGACAGAACCCCTATTAAAAGATCTGTCCTTTTGCTTGTTTTATTCCTTAGCTAACATTGGTTCTCCATGTTTCGGGCCTTTCAAATTGTATAAAGGTAGGATAACGAGCATACCGAATACAAATAAAAAGGCTGCCAATTCAAACATAACAACAATTGAAAATGTCTCCTTTAAAACACCTGCAATGCTCATTGTTAATACCATGGATCCTGTAAACAAAGGACTAAGTGTACCGTTCACTCGACCAATAAATTCAGCCTTTGTATTTTGAAGGATCATCGTATTAATCCCAATTTGAATACAAGGGAAGAATAGTCCGTTAAAGAATTGGGCTCCTAGTGTAATTGGCAAGCTGGATGAAAAGCCAACGACTCCCATTCCAATAGCATTTGCTAACATACCAATCATTAATAATCTTTGTGGTGGAACTGCTTTGGAAAACATAACAGAAACCGCACCACCTACAATCATACCGATTCCGTTAGCCATTAACAGCCATTGTAAATTTTCCTTTGGTAATACTAATTGCTCTGTCACAAGAAAGATTGTTAACGGTTGAATTAATCCTATTGCTAGCCCGGCTGCCATAAAACAAAGCCCGAGCAGCTTTAGTTCCTTTTTGGAAAGGACATACTGAATTCCACTTTTCATTTCTTCAAGCAAAGTAGACCCCTTCTTTTCCTTTTCCATGGAATGGTCAGCGGGAATAAATGCGAGCATAGCAGCTGAAAGTAAGAACGCGACTCCGGTTATTCCGATAGACACATCGATCCCAAATTGCTGGAAGACAAAAGTTCCAAGTACTGGTCCAAAAACCATGAACACTGCAAAAATTGTTTGGTAAATAGACATTGCTTGTTGGATGAGTTCCTCGTTTAAATGCATTTTGAATAATTTCATCCCGGAAGGCTGGGAAAATTGTGATAAAATAGCCGAAATTAGAGTGGCAAAAAAGATGATTTTCCACGAACCAATTACAAGGGTGATTAAAACGGCAAACACTGAAACGGCACTTAAAATATCACACCAAATCATTGTTCTTTTTGGCCGCCAGCGATCAGCAAAGGTTCCGCCAATAAAGGAGAAGATAAAAATTGGTGCAAACTCTGCAACTGAAATCATTGATACGGCAAAGGCATCTCCATCTGTTTTTTCCATTACGAATAAAAGAACGGCAAAATTCCGAATCCAGATCCCGACTTGGAGAAATAGGGCGGAAAGGAAAATGGCTTGAACAAAGCGATTTTTAAATAATGTTGACATCATATTCCTCATTTCTGAATGTAAATTTCAACTCAGGTATTTATTCATTAGACATGATAAACGTCTGTGTAACACATAAAATCACACAAAAATTCCCATCCGCCATATTTGGATGGGAATCCTAAAAAACCACAGGAAAAGACATAGCACACACATGTACTATTGCAACGATCTTCTTTTACCTATAAAAATATACACTAATCCCATTCAAATATGACTTCGTATTTTACGAATGTACGTATGAAACCGGGATTAGTAGATCATCGCCCTATGGTCACCCTTTCGTATAGTAGTGTAAATATCTTACCTCATGATTATAAGGAATATCAAGCGATTATTTTGTCGCTTTGTGTCATGTGATTTTCTAACCGGAAATGTACATATACTGGGAAAAGTGATGTATGGTCTATCAAGGTATCTAGTGATATATTTATTAAAAAACAATAAGGAGTAAACTATGTGCAGAAACATTCGAACACTATTTAATTTCGACCCGCCAACTACTGATGAAGAGATTCATGCAGCATCTTTACAATACGTCAGAAAGATAACAGGCTTCAATAAGCCCTCCAAAATGAACGAAGAAGCGTTTAATCAAGCCATCAATGAAATAACTTTGGTTACTATAAATTTATTAAACACATTGGAGACCAGTGCAGAGCCTCGTAATCGTGAGGTAGAAGCTGAGCGTGCGCGCATTCGATCGGCTAAAAGGTTTGGAACAAACTAAAATATACAAAGCAAACCCTCCTTACGTTAAAGGAGGGTTGATTACATTTAAAACATATCTGGATACAGCAGCACCATGGCGTCAGAAATAGTATCTGCCATCTCCCGCGCCTCTTTTTCAATTTTGTCATACACATCAATGTCCTTTTGATAATCCTTATTAATCATAAAGACGGCTTCCTGTTTCGTTAAATCCAGATGTAAATAGAACATTTTTCTAAAAGTCTCTTCAGATATATATGGATTTCCTCTACTTAAAAACCTCGCGATCTCATCTGCGTTTTGATACCAATTCTTTTCAGCAGTCGCGGCTGCTTGTTGGTCACCAGCTAAGGCTGCTTTGACAAGGTCTGCAGCAATCAGCAGATGCTCCTTTATTAAATTCCCATACGTGGTTGCAGCGGCATAACCATATAAACGACGAATCATGTTTCCCATGTCTGTAGCGTTCCTTAGTAGCCTTTTAAGGACAAAATCGATATCGGGTAGCTTAAAAATAAGACTAATAATTGCCATCCTTGTCCACGCTACATGCTCCTCCCAAAGGCTTCGCATATCGTTTCGATAGTCTAATTCAGCCTGACTGATGCAACGGTCCTTTTTTAAATGGGGATTTGGGATTTTAATAAATTCTCCAACTCGTAAGTAATATGGATTTACTCCAGGATTTGCAGCAAAAATGTCTTCTACGGTTGTCTTGTATGCTTGCGCCAATTGCCAAAAACTATCCCCTGGTTGAATGGAATGTGTGTAATAACGATTCAATGTATGCCTCTCCTTTTGAATACAATGTAGTTGTTTATTAGGCTATTCAGGTTGGATGAAATGGGTGAGTGTCTAGAAAGATAAAAGAAGGGAATTGGATAAACCTGGAGAAATAAATATACAAAGACTTTTGAGGAGGAAGAGGGATGAACAGACTAAACCTTATTACACTAGGCACAAAGGATATTGTGAAGTCACAGAAGTTTTTCAAAAAGCTAGGATTTGATACTTCTATTAGAGGCTCCGAATCGAATCCAGCCATTATTTTTTTCAGAAATGAAGGAACGAGAATTGCGCTGTATCCGATTGAGGAATTAGCATTAGATATAAATGAGGAAAATCCACCTGAGATTGGCTCAGGATTTCCAGGTATCACTCTTGCCTATAATGCGAAATCCATGGAAGAAGTAGATGAGGTTTTAAAAAAGGCGGAGCTAGCGGGAGCAACCATTCAAAAAGCGCCCAAAAAGACCGATTGGGGTGGCTATGGTGGCTATTTTACGGACCTTGATGGCTACTATTGGGAAGTTGCCTACGGGGAATCATGGGAATTCGATGAATCAAATATGTTAGTGATTGAGGATCAGTGAGACAGATTATTGCGATGGGTGGCTTTTCGATGGAAGAAGGTTACGGTGTTGAAGATGGTGAGCTCTTCATTTTATAAATGAATCACTCACTAAATCTGTAAGCTCCAGACCGAAAGAAAAGGCATATTTTGTTAGAAAAGTTCATAATCAAATTGTGGAAGAGGAAATGAAGACCGTTTATTTAGGTATCTAATTCTTGCTGTTAAGTAACTATATAGCGTAAAAAGCTCAAAAGTAAATAATTGAAATGGATTGGTACCATCGTTTTTTATAGTTAATACTAGGGAATAATAAATTAATAGATGGAGAATTCCGGAAAGGAAGGAGAAAATTATGTTTAGTCAAGTAGGTCAAATTATGTTGTATGTTAACAATCAAGATGAGGTAGTTAAATTTTGGACAGAAAAATTAGGTTTTACGATTATTGCTGAAGAAGATAATGGGCAAATGAGATGGATTGAGATAGCACCAAAAAAGGGCGCAGAAACAAGTATTATTTTACACGATAAGGAATTTGTTTCTAAAATGTCGCCAGGATTAAATCTTGGGACACCTTCGTTAATGTTTTTTACAGAAAATCTTGAACAATTACATAGCGACCTATCAAGTAAAAATGTAACTGTTGGAGATATTGTAAGTATGCCTACAGGGAAAGTATTTAATTTTGCGGATAATGAAGAAAATTACTTTGCGGTTATGGAGAAGAAATAATACTCGTCCTTCTTTCAAACGACTATCGTATAAGGTAGTCGTTTTTAATATGTTGGGATTAATAGAGGGCGATCTTAACTGTCAAAAAGCTTATGGAAATTACTTTTTCACTACATAAAACCTTACAAAAATGTAAGACAAGTAAAAGAATAATCGTTTTTCATATTAGGCAATAGATGATATACTACATCCCAGACAATACAAATTTATGAGTTATCTACGGAGGAAAAAATGGGTGAATCGCAGTTTATAGAAATTGTTAAAATGATTATTATTGGGCTTGTACAAGGTTTCACAGAACCTATACCTGTGTCATCTAGTGGCCATGTTATGATTGCCAGTGAAATTTTAGGCTTGGGTGAACAAGGGTTTACCTTTGCAATCCTCACAAATACTGCATCACTGCTTGCGATTGTGTATATTTACAGACAAGATATCGCAAGGCTTATAATGAATAGCATTTACTATTTGAAAACAAGAGAACAACGTTATAAAAGCGACTTTCTCTTTGCCTTTTATATCGTAATTGGAACAATTCCTGCGGGGGTCCTAGGTATTTTATTAAGTGACTATATTGCAGAAAATGTGAGTATGACAACAATTGCTATCATGTTATTCGTTACAGGTATTGCCTTATGGTTGATTCGAAATATGAAAGGCTATAAAGATGATCGTGACCTGACAATAAAGGATGCGTTCATTGTAGGTTTAGGTCAGGCTGTCGCGTTAACCCCCGGTATTAGTCGCTCAGGTGCTACCATTATTTCAGCGATTGCCGTTGGAATGAAACAAGATACTGCCCTTCGATTTTCATTCATGCTCTATATTCCGGTGAGCCTTGGCGGGGTCATTTTAGGTTTTTCTGACTTTATAAATGAACCGAATAAGGCAGACTTAGCCGTTCCATATTTAGCGGCATTTATTGCCACTCTTTTCATGACATATTTTGCGATGAGATGGTTTATGGGAATTATGAAAAATGGAAAACTCGTTTATTTTACATATTATTGTTTCATCGTAGGGGCATTGCTTTTAGTTTTCTTTTAAAATGGGGCTAAGGTTGTTCGAGACATGTAGCAAGTTGAACTGCTTTAAAAAAATCCCACTTTCATTCCTTGCTTACATGTGTTAGAATGCAAATATACAAACTTAATAGAAAAAGTGTACTTGGAGGAGTCTGTCACCAAGGGATATCTATGTCCTTTGGTAACAGGCTCTTTTTGCATTTTTAGAAATTAATAATATATGAAAGGTGGAAATGTATGTTCATTCTTCAATTAGCTCTTATTATTATTGCTGCCAAACTAGCAGGTGCCCTAAGTGTAAGGTTTGGCCAACCTTCTGTCTTAGGAGAAATCATTGTAGGTGTGTTACTTGGGCCGTCGGTTTTGGGATTAATCGAGGCAACAGATACCTTAGCCACATTCAGTACAATTGGTGTAATATTGTTAATGTTTATCGCGGGGTTAGAAACAGACCTTGGTGAGTTTAAGCGATCTGGCAAATCATCAAGCTTTGTAGGTTTTGGTGGTATTATCGTTCCATTATTTTTAGGGTATTTAGTTGGGGTCATGATGGATCTATCAAACTTGCAATCTTGGTTTTTGGGCGTCATGTTTTCTGCGACAAGTGTAAGTATCTCCGTTCAGGCTCTTAAAGAAATGAACCAATTAAAGACGCCTGAAGGAACGACGATTCTTGGTGCCGCTGTTCTTGATGATGTGGTGGTGATGATCATTTTAGCATTCTTGATGAGCTTTGCTGGCGGGGATGTATCATTAACGACATTGGTGATTAAGAAAGCATTGTTCTTTGTATTTGCTATTTTAGTTGCTTGGAAAGTCGTTCCTTGGTTAATGAATAAACTTACAAAATTACCTGTAAGTGAGGCGGTCATTTCAGCTGCATTGATTATTTGCTTTGTGTATGCATATGTAGCTGATTATACGGGTGTTGCTAACATTATTGGTGCATATATTGCGGGAATTGCTATAGGCTTAACCAATTTCAAACAGGAAGTTTTTGAAAAGGTTGAAGCAATCAGTTACTCCATTTTTGTTCCAGTATTCTTTGCTTACATTGGGATTTCAGCTGTATTTACTGGCATTCTTGATAATTTAGGTTTGATTATTGCGCTTAGCATCTTTGCAATTTTAACCAAATTTATTGGGGCAGGAGCAGGGGCAAAATTATCTGGATTTAACTGGAGAAGCTCTGCAGGAATTGGCTCAGCCATGGTTTCCCGTGGTGAAGTCGCATTAATTGTTGCTTCAATGGGAATCGCATCGAATTTAATCACTCAAGATTTATATGCAACAATGATTGTCGTTGTTATTGTAACTACGGTAGTTACGCCTCCGATGATGAAGATTTTCTTTAATTCAAATATGAAAGTAGATTCAAAATTAAATCGATCCATCAGCTAAGTAACTTAATATGAATTCGAAAAATAAGGATCATCATTTGATGGTCTTTATTTTTTTTGGAAAAGATTTGAAATCTTGTGTTAGTATAAGGCTATAAAGATTTTGTATAAATGACTTCGTATTGAATTTACTTTTGAGAGGGCTTATCCATGCTGAACATCAATCGCTTAACAAATTTTACAGGTTTAAAACTCACCTTACTCGTCACGAGTATTCTCTGGATTAAGACGGTAATTGTTTGTCTTGTCGGCTTTGATCTTAGCATCCAATCATTATTTGATGTTGTCTTAGTCCTAACAAGTTCGATTGGATCCCTATTATTGGTAATGGGTTTAAGCTTTTATTTTGGTAAAAAAGTAAATCGATTTGTATTGTTTGGATTTTTATTGTTGGGGACAGGAATTCTATACGGAGATCTCCTCTATTATCGCTTTTATATTGATTTTGTTACGATACCGATTCTATTTCAGTTCGATAATGTTGGCGGGTTGAGTGCCAGTACAATTGAATTGATGAGCCTGTGGGATATATTTATGTTTCTTGATTTATTTATTGTAGGATGGTTCCTTTTCAAATCAAAGTCCAGCCTTACCGTGCAAAACCGGACGAAAAAGAAGTATATTACGGCAGCTTCGTCACTTGTCGTTTTGACGATTTGTTTGGGATTGGTAAAATCGACTCATCTTTTTTCGGAAGTCTATGACAGGGAGCAAATGGTGAAATTATTGGGGCCACTCAATTATCATGCATATGATATTGCCTTAGGCCTCATAGCTCCTTTAGAGAGATTACTTGTTACAGAGGCAGATGCCGTTGCATTGGAAGAGCAATTACAGCTTAAGGATTCCGAGAGGACGGACTTATTCGGAATCGCAAAAGGTAAAAATATCGTCTTGATTACCTTGGAATCGACGCAGAACTTTGTGATTAATCAAAAAGTAAATGGGGAAGAAGTGACACCATTTTTAAATGAATTAATTGGAGAAAGTTTTTATTTTAATAAAATCTATGATCAAACCGCACAGGGAAAAACATCGGATGCAGAATTTATGATTGATACAAGTCTGTATCCTTTAGCAAGCGGATCTGTTTTTGTGAGGAAACCAGAAAACATTTATTATAGTCTTCCTCATATCTTAAAAGAAAAAGAAGGTTATTACGCGGCAACCTTTCACGGGAATGTAGACACGTTTTGGAACCGCGATGTCATGTACAAAGCTCTTGGATATGATCAGTTTTTTTCAAAGGAAGATTACGTGGTGACGGAAGAAAACGCAGTTAACTATGGGATAAAAGATATCCCCTTTTTCACACAGTCAGTGGAGCATATGAAAAACATTCCTGAGCCGTATTATGCGAAATTTCTTACCCTGACAAATCATTTTCCTTTCTTGTTAGATGAGGAGGATATGTTGATTGACCCTGCAGATACGAAGGAAGATGTAGTCAATCGCTATGTTACAACCGTTCGATATTTGGATAAAGCAATTGAAACATTTTTTGATCAATTAAAAGCAGAAGGTTTGTACGAGGACACCATGTTTGTGCTTGTCGGCGACCACTACGGTATTTCTGAGAAATATCATGATGGCCTGAATGAGTTACTAGATGAGGAGGATACTCTTAGCAATCAGGTAAAACATCAACAAATACCTCTGATTGTTCATGTTCCTGGCCAAGAAGGGGAAACGATTCCCACACAAGGCGGAGAAATCGACATACGCCCGACACTTCTACATCTTCTTGGAATAAAAATTGATAATCGTTATTCATTTGGTCATAACCTTTTTACAAGAGATAGTGATCATCCCGTTATTTTTCGTGATGGTAGTTTTATTTCTGAAAACTACATCTATAAGGGCAATAACTGTTATGAAAAGCAACATGAACAACCTGTTTCCCCACAGCAATGTGAACCATATTTGGATGTTGTCAGAGAAGAGTTAACCCTATCAGACAATATCATTTTCGGGGATGTCTTACGGTTTAGGGATGAAAAATACGATAAATAACAAAAAATAGGCGCTTCAAAAAGAGAAGCGCCTGGTTTCGAAATAGGAGGTGCCTAGTGGAAAATAAGATTAAGTATACAATACATCCCCCAGAAAGTTTCGAAGAATTATTGAGGTTATATGAAGCATTAGGTTGGAATTCACTAAAATTAAGTGCAAATGATGTAGAAAAAATGTGTAAACAGAGTTGGTATGCCGTATATGCTTTTGATAGACAACAATTAATAGGAATGGGGCGGGTCATCTCTGATGGCGTTATTACGGGAATAATTTGTGGAGTGGGAGTTCTGCCAAGCTACCAATCCCAAGGAATAGGTAAAGAAATCGTAAACCGAATCACAAAGTATTGTGAGCAACATAAGGTAATTCCTCAACTTATGTGTGTAGAAGAATTGGAACCTTATTATAAGGAATTAGGTTTTAAAAGATTTTCGATTGGGATGACGAAAAATAGAAGTCTGTAGTTTTAAGCTGTTGGGAAAACAATTTGACTATAACCCTATGATTATAGTATTACTAATAATAAGGTTTAATGTAAGCGATTTCCTAATCTGGCAGTCATCAGGGTTCTACTTTCTTGTAAAAATGTATTAAAATTGGAGGGAAGCAAAAATGTCAAACATTCCATCTATCCTAAAATCATTAAGAATTCCTGTTATCGGTTCACCCATGTTCATCATTAGTAATCCAAAGCTTGTGATTGAACAATGTAAGGCAGGAATCGTAGGCTCTATGCCTGCACTCAATGCTAGACCAGCTTCACAGCTAGATGAATGGTTGGCGGAGATAACGGAAACGCTAGCTGATTACAATGCGAAAAATCCTGACCGACCGGCAGCGCCATTTGCGATTAACCAAATCGTACATAGGTCAAATAATCGGCTAGAACAGGATATGGAGCTATGTGTAAAGTACAAGGTACCGATTATTATTACTTCACTAGGGGCTCGAGAAGAGGTTAATGTCGCTGCCCATAGCTATGGGGGAATTGTATTACATGACGTCATCAATAATAAGTTCGCCCATAAAGCAATTGATAAGGGAGCAGATGGGTTAATCGCCGTTGCTGCAGGTGCAGGAGGACATGCGGGAAGTAAGAGTCCATTTGCTTTAGTTCAAGAAATACGCGAGTGGTTTAATGGGCCATTAGCGTTAGCAGGTTCGATTGCAAACGGAAAGTCAATTTTAGCCGCTCAAGCGATGGGTGCTGATTTTGCCTATATTGGTTCCCCATTTATCGCAACACATGAAGCACGAGCAGCAGCAGAATACAAGCAAGCAATTGTTGAATCCACCTCTGATGATGTTGTATATAGCAATTTATTCACGGGAGTTCACGGCAACTATTTGGCTTCATCGATTCGTGCAGCAGGGTTAGATCCAGATAATCTTCCTGAAAGTGATCCATCCACCATGAATTTTGGTGGTGATGGGAAGGCAAAAGCATGGAAGGATATTTGGGGTAGTGGCCAAGGTATCGGTGTCATCAACAAGGTGACAAGTGCAGAAGAGTATGTCGATAAACTCCATCACGAATATATAGAAGCAAGAGACGAATTAATGAAGGCTAGCCGAGTTTTTGCTTAATAAAATAAAAATGGTGCTTACTTCAAGTTTTATTAAGAAGTAAGCACTTGTTTATTGGAAAAATTAACACGTCATTAGACTTACTTCTTTTTAATGTGTTCATACAATTCATCGTATTTTTCTGCTAATGTAAAATCCAAATCTGTTAGACCTCTCGCGCGCCAAGATGTGATTTTAACGGATATAAGTTTATAGTCAATGGAGATAAAGGGATGATGGTTCATTTTTTCTGAGAGATTGGCAAGTTCTTGAACAAATTCGATACCGTTTAAATAATCTTTAAATCGATACTTTCGTTCAATCCACTTTCCATCGATTAGTTTCCAGTTAGGATGTTCTGTTAGTTTATCTTGGATGGCTTCGCTACTTAATTTTTCCATGTTCATTCCCCTTTGTTGTTTGTGTTGAAGAGACAGTCCCACTGTGCCCTAAATTATGGAGTAATCTCAAAAATAGTCCCTTGGTTTAAATCAGTAACCTTCATTGAGCCATAAACTCCTAAGTATAGTTTGCTTTGGGCAAGATTTGTTCCCAGACTCATATAATAGGCAGCTTGAGACCCAAAATTATAATCGGTTTCAATCACACTAAAATCACTTAGTTTGCAGTCCAGTCTTTTCCTCGTATAAGCTAAAGCCCCTTTAACCGGAGCAAGAGATTCCTGTTTCTGTGCAATGTCGATAAACACCACGCTTCCTGTTAAAGCGGGGATGCCTGTTCCCGTATAGGATTGGACACCTGTCAGTGCAGTTCCTGAAAATTTATCGGGACGGTGATCTTCGTGGTAATAGCTAGTTAATGGCTGAATGCGCGCTACTGCCGTTTGAATGGCCTCATTATAATATGCAATCGTCTTTTCATTCAACTTCGGATCATCCGAGCAACCCCTAATAGTTGAGGTAGGAAATGCTCCTTCCCACCCTCGCCAACCAAAATTAATAAACCCTTCTTGCCTGGTTAAAGGCGTTTTACTTCCCCCATTTTGACCATTGTAGGTGTTCACAAGCTCAGTCACAGGGATTGGCTTGTATTGAACGAATGAAAAAATGGACTCGACTAAATCCTGTCCAACATTTCCTACATATTTTATATATTGATTATGATACCTTTGGAAAGCAACCCCAGGAATATTTCGAACTCCTTTGGCAATGACAGTAAGTGTTTCCTGAAAAGGTATGGGTAGTTCGTTAAAACGTGTGACGACGGGTGGATTAGAGACGGTCACATTTTTAGATACATCAATTTCAATAATTTTACCCGCAATTTCCATCTCATCCTGACTTAAATTAAATGGATCATAGCCAGCTCCACCATCTCCTGTTGTTAAAACAAGTTTTCCGCTTTCAGGTGAAAAATTTAAGCTATTCACTCCGTTATGATTAAAAAATGGTCTTCTTAAATTAAGCAATGTTCTTCGTTTTCGTGATTGACCATTGGACTGTATAATCCATTCTTCAACTGTATCAATATGATCAAATTGAGTATCTCGATTGGTCCATCTTAGGTTTAATGTTTTAGGATCACATGGGTTTGGTTTGAATGGTTCAGGAAGGGCACCCGGACCTTGTGAGCCAGCCACTGAATAATGAAGATAAAATAGACCATTAGAATTAAATTGTGGGTGAAATGCTAGTCCTACCAATCCCCGTTCATCATACCCACCACCTGAAACACCTGATTCAGATGTTCCAAGTTTTAGAATGCGTGAGCGAATATCTAAAAATAGCCTAATAGCTCCGTTTCCTATGTAAAAGATTTCTCCGACCTGGGTTGCAATAAATAATCTTTCTATGGAGTCACCGGGAAGAATGGCTGTTTTCAAGACAGTGGGTAAATTAATCCGTTCGACAATAGGAAGTAAACGTACCTTAACGTTTCTTAACAATTAGTACACCCCTTCTCAATGTTTTCTTCTACCAGAATATGAGTTGAAGGAGTCTATTAGTACCAATGGAGGATACGGAATCTTTAAATCGGTTTTTGCATAATTTCTAGCATAAACTTGATTTCCATTGCATTTACCTATATTGGGGGTGTCAGATGAAATCACTTTTTAAAAAAGTAACGTCTAGTGTTTGGGGAGATAAGCTAATTCCGCATATGGACGGTTATTCTAAGACAATGCGGATTGCAGTTGGTGCCTTACTAGGATCAATCGCCGTTATTTTTCAATCTGCGGGAGTTTTTACTGGTATTGGTTATGTCCTAAGCATGATGAGCACGGGACCTCTAGTGCTCGCTAGCTTAATGTCACTCCGAATCGGTGTAATGACTTATTTTGTAACGTCATTTCTATTAGCAGTACTTCAGCCAAGTGAGCTATTGGTTTTCCTTTTTACAACTGGATTATTAGGAGTCAGCTTAGGCATTGGTCTTAAGTATCTAAAGAAAAGCTTATTTATTATTCTATTTGCTGCCTCAAGTTTGACACTAGGTATCAGTTTATTATTATTTGTATTAAAATTTCCCATTCTGGGACCATCTGTGTCCTCTCATTTTAATAGTATCGTCATTTTAGGAACATTTGCGTTTGCCATCTTGTATAGTTGGATTTGGAAAACAATCAGTATCTCTGGCTTTAGAATGCTCAATAAAATGCTTACTCAACGATAGCGGTTCTGTGTCCCAATTGAAATAAGTGAGGAAGTTGGAGATAATAAAGAGGATGAACATGTCGAATGAGGAAGTGTTAAAAGATGGATTTTGAAACGGTTATGCAGGAGCTTGAGGCTTTCGGCAAGGAACGAACCAAAAAAATGTACATATCAAATGGCGCAAAAGAGCCCCTTTTTGGTGTGGCAACAGGAGCCATGAAGCCAATCGCTAAGAAAATAAAAATAAACCAACCTTTAGCTGAGGAGCTTTATGCCACAGGGAACTATGATGCGATGTACTTTGCCGGAATCATTGCTGACCCAAAGGGGATGACTGAGGCAGATTACGATCGTTGGATGGATGGAGCATATTTTTATATGCTAGCTGATTATGTAGTTGCCGTAACGTTGTCAGAGTCAGATATTGCGCAAGAAGTTGCGGATAAATGGATTGCAAGTGGGGAGGAACTCAGAATGTCAGCAGGCTGGAGTTGCTACTGCTGGCTGTTAGGAAATCGCAAAGACCATGAATTCTCCGAAAGCAAGCTTTCAGATATGCTTGATTTGGTGAAAAATACGATTCATGATGCACCAGAACGAACAAAGTCTGCTATGAATAATTTCCTATACACTGTAGGAATTTCCTATGTCCCACTACATGAAAAGGCAGTCAAAACCGCAACAGAAGTAGGTATTGTAGAAATGAAAAGGGAGAAGAAAAAAAGCAGTTTCCTAAATGCATACGAAAATATTCAAAAAGAATTGGATAAAGGAAGGCTAGGATTCAAACGTAAATATGTAAGATGTTAAAAAAAGCTTTTCATCAGGGTGTTGATCTAAAAAAGATTGACGCCCTTTTTTTATTAAAGATATGAGGAATTTTGTTTAGAACATTGGTTTCCGAAATCTTAGTAGATGAGGATGAATACTTATAAAAATTCTGTTCATAATCAAAACATATTTTGCTAATTAAAGTAATAAAGTTGTAGTAAAAGATATGAGAACTTTGAATATTGAATAACATCAGAAGGAGTGAGTAAATGGCTAAGGTAGGAAAAGATGACTTTGTAAAAGGTTTAGTACCACACCATAACCATGGGTCTGTTGATTATACAGGCTTAAGTGCAGGTCATGTTCATCAGTGCTTAGATGTGACTTCACCTCCAATACCTACACAAGATGGTGGACATATTCATTATACGGAAGGGTATGTATTATTTGAGAATGGTCATAACCATCATTATAAGGCTTATTCTGGACCGGCGATTCCAGTGGGAAATGGAATGCATGTTCATTATTATGATTTTTATACAACTGAAGATGATGGACATCGACACCGTATAAAAGGTGTTGACCATCCTGCTCCAGGTACTAAATAAAAGTTTAAATTTAGTAATAAAAATAGAAAATCACCCTAACTATTAATCTGAACCCAAAAAGTTAGACACAGAAATTCAGGCAGCTACCTGGGCATGATTTCGGTATTGAACCGAATTCATGCCTTTTAATTTTGCCTTAATCCGTTTGTTTAGAAGACGGATATTTTGAGAGTAAGCCTTTTAACCTCAATCGATTGGGGTAGATTTAATCTACCCCATAGTACTGTGATCTTCCATTTCCGGAATTCAAGAACCATTTTTTTGTAAAAAAATGAAGTTATACATATTAATTTCCACCTAATTTCATCTATTTTCCAAAGCTTTAATCTTGGAATTGTAAATAAATGTGTGTATAATGAAAAGCAACTGCATAAATGAAATGTTTTCTAGGGTTCCGCAACGGTATTGTTGGTCTGGTCCGAGAGAAAACTCACAGCTTTGCTGTGTCACGGAAGGATAAAAGCCTGGGAGAATACTAGTAAAACAGTTTCTCTTGGGCTTTTTTGTTTTGTGAACTAATAAAATTGGAGGTGTCCGATAGATGAGTAAAAATTGGATTAAAGTTTTTGTAGCAGCCGTTTTGGAAGTGTTTTGGGTGATTGGATTGACTCATTCCTATGATTTTTGGACGTGGACTGGGACTGTTATCGCCATCATCATTAGTAACTACTTAATGATTACAGCTGCCCAAGTACTTCCGGCTGGAACGGTTTATGCTATTTTTGTGGGACTAGGAACAGGAGGTACAGTTATTGCAGACATTCTTTTCTTTGGAGAACCATTTAAATGGACAAAAATTCTATTAATCATACTGTTATTAGCTGGCGTGATTGGTTTAAAACTGGTCACTGATGAAAAGGTAGAGAAAGGGGCTGAATCCTGATGGCTTGGTTTACTTTAATTATAGCGGGTTTATTGGAGACATTTGGTGTTGCCATGATCAATCAATTGTCAGTTAAGAGAAATTGGCAGACCGTCGTTTTATTGATAATAGGTTTTGGTTTAAGCCTAGCCTTCCTGAGTTATTCCTTGCGATATATTCCTATGGGTACAGGATATGCCATTTGGACCGGAATTGGTGTTGTAGGAAGTGCCATAATCGGCATGCTCTTTTATGGGGAATCACGAGATTGGAAAAGACTTGTTTTCATAGCGATGGTTTTAGGTGCAGCGGTCGGATTAAAACTTGTCTCATAATGGTTAGAGATAAAAGAAGGACAAGAAGCTACTAGTTTAAGCTAACTTGTTCTTCTTTTTTGCTTTAATTACATAAGAAAGTCGTATATTTTTTCGTCCTTTCTTCGTTTGATACATATTGAATGTAGGATGGTTCAAAAAAACAAACATTTTATTTTTAAAAAAATTTTGGAATAATAAAAAGTGGAAGTAATCAATTGAATAGGAGGCAAATGTAATGATCGAACTACAATACTTTGAACGTTCAGATTTCAGACAACTTATTGATTGGATTGATACCCCTCAATTCCTACTCCAATGGGGTGGCCCTGCATTCGAGTATCCACTAACGGAAAGTCAATTAGAAGAGTATATGGAGAATGCAAATAACAGTAAATCAGAAGTTTTAATTTATAAAGTAGTTGAGAAACAAACAGGAAATATTATTGGACATATCTCTTTAGGAAAAATAGACCGTAGAAACAAATCGGCAAGAGTCGGGAAAGTATTAATTGGTGATAAAAATGCAAGAGGTAAAGGAATAGGTCAACATATGATCAAGGAAGTCCTTAAAATCGCCTTTGAGGAACTTGAACTGCATAGAGTCAGTTTGGCAGTCTTTGACTTTAATAGTTCTGCTATTGCTTGTTATGAAAAAGCAGGATTTATAAAAGAGGGATTACATAGGGATACAGCGAAAAATGGCAAAGAATACTGGAGTGTATGGGAAATGAGTATTTTAGAGGATGAATGGTTGCAGTATAAAAACTAATTTCTAAAGTTCATTAATCAATAGAATTGTATAAAAATAGACCCTGGATTTTAGGGGGGAAACATATGCTGGAAAAGCTCTAGAAAAATGTAATGGAAATTTTGATGATACAGCTGCTGCTAAAAATAGTACTTAGAAGTTATGAGACTCCCTCCTACTTGAATATACCTAGGTATAGATTGAAAATGGAGGGCTGTTAATGGCTTTAATTGCAATTTATACAGTAGGTAGGTTAAAACACCCATATGACCACCCTGTCTCTCGGGAGTTTTATGAAATGGGATATAAAGTGATGCGTCAGGCATATGTTTCAGGACATCTTATAGAGGATTTTTCATCAGAGGGAGTGCCCTTACCTAAAGAAGCTAACATGAATGATTACCATGTACTGACATTAACTGTCTGGGATAACCTTCATTCCTTATATCGTTTTACCTATTTAGGTAAGCATAGCCAAGCGTTACGAAATAGGAGCAGATGGATGGAGCCATATCAAGAGAAGCACCTTCCATATGTCCTATGGTGGACAGAGAAGGTGAAGGATGTCTCATGGGAGGAGGCTTTGACGAGATACAATTATTATAGTCAGCATGGCCCTTCCCCTTTTGCGTTTGACTTTAAGAATGCTTTTGATGAAAATGGGAAGACGTGTGTGCTTAAGTAGCAGGCTAATTTAAAGTGAATATCCCAAATTTAGTATAAAATTGTCTGAAAGGAATTGTTATGAGGTGAGGAATTATGGAAATTTTTCAAGCTACAATTGAAGATGTAGAAGGAGTGTCAGATTTATTTAATAAGTATCGGATGTTTTACCAACAGGAATCTGATATGGACGGCGCAAAGACTTACATAAAAGAACGTATTGAAGGCAATGAATCTATTATATTTGTTGCGAAAGACAAAGAGAATTATGTCGGCTTTACTCAGCTATATCCTACATTTTCATCTATCTCTATGAAAAGAGCTTGGATTTTAAATGACTTATATGTTGATCGAAAAGCAAGAAAACAAGGAGTAGGAGAATTGCTTTTACATAAAGCAAAAGAATACGCAATTGAAACTGGTGCTAAAAGTCTTAGTCTCAGTACAGCACCAGATAATCATACTGCTCAAAAATTATATAAAAAAAATGGATACAAAAGGGATTCTCAATTTTATCATTATGAATTAGAGTTGGCCGAATAACCTTTAATCAGGTGCATGAGTGAAATAAGGGATCCTCAACATTATATATTTGTCTCATGGATGGAGACTTCTACAAGATACAACTATTATATTCAACATAGACTATCCCCTTTGCGTTTGACTTTATGTGTGCTTTTGATGAAATAGGAGAGACGTGTGTGTCTTAAGTAGCGTGGTAGTCTCAGATAAAAAGTATTTTTGAAGAGGTAGACTTTCTTAACAATATTTTGTTATTCCTTTAACTAAAGAAAGGAAGGTTGAAATGTTGAAAAAAATGATGAATGCTATCCGAGTTTATCAATATGGAGGACCCGAAGTATTAAAATATGAAAAGATTCCATGTCCCGAACCGAAGGAAGGAGAGGTACTGATACGTGTTCATTCCGTAGGTGTATTACCAGTGGACTGGAAAATTCGTCAAGGATTATTTAAAGATGTGCGTACGATACAATTTCCGTATATCCCTGGTACTGTTTTTTCAGGGGTTGTAGAAGACGTTGGAGCAAATGTAATAACTTACAGGAAGGGACAGCACGTATTCGGAAGAAGCACAATGGGAACATATGCAGAGTTTATTGTCGTTTCTAAGGAATCTCTTGTTCATAAACCTCTTTCGATTAGTTTTAATGACGCAGCAACCATATCTGGCGGTGCAGCAACCGCCTGGCAGGCACTTATTCATGATGGAAGACTAAAAGCTGGGGAAAGAGTATTGATTCATGGAGCAGCAGGTGGAGTAGGTTCGTATGCGGTACAATTTGCTAAATGGAAAGGTGCACATGTGATTGGTACGGCTTCACCGGAAAATACTGATTTTGTTCACTCATTGGGTGCAGAAACAGTAATCGATTATACCTCGACACCATTTGAACAAGTCATAAAAGATGTAGATCTTGTTATTGATACAGTAGGAGGAGACACACTTGAACGCTCTTGGTCAGTAGTAAAGTCTGGGGGAACGCTTATTTCACTATTGGAACAACCGTCATTGGAAAAAGCGAATAAGCGCGGAATCAAGGCGTTAAAGCCAAATCGTCTTTCAACAATTGCAGACTTAAAGGATATAGCTCAATTGATGGAAGAAGGAATTGTGAAAGCGATTATATCGAAGACATTTCCACTTCATGAAGTAAGACGTGCTCATGAAGTAAGTCAGATAGGCCATGGACGTGGGCGTATTATTCTTCACATTGCTAATTAACCGCCATCCTTTGAATGCTTAGATTTGAGACATCTAATTCATTGGATATTTTATAAAATATCGAATATATATGGAGTATTTAAGTGAGGAGGATGAAAATGTTTCAAACACTAAATGGATTTTTTACATTATGGGGCTTTGAATCAGATGCTACCCAAAAAATACTTAATCAGCTCACAGATAAATCCTTATCCCAAGAAGTAACACCTCAAAATTGGACACTAGGACGAATTGCTTGGCACACTGTAACAGCAATTGGCGTTATCGCTTCTCAAACAGATCTTTCCTTTGAATCGCCTACACAAGATTATCCGGTACCAACCTCTGCAAAATTTATATCAGAAAGCTATCAAAAAGCAAGTATCGCTTTGTGTGAAGCTCTAAAAAAGCAATGGACTGACGAAAAACTTAAGGATGTACAGGATGTTTTCGGACAAAACTTTTCCAATTCCGAACTGTTATTTTTTATGATTCAACATCAAATTCATCATCGCGGTCAAATGACAATTCTTATGCGCCAATCCGGTTTAACTGTCCCAGGTATATATGGACCATCAAAAGAGGAATGGGCTGTAATTGGTAGGGAAGCACCAAAGATGTAAGTTAACAATGTGCAATAAAATAATGCTCCTTTCCACTTAAAAAGCCGGAAGCTCATAAAGAGTTTTCCGGCTTGAATTTTTTTCTTTTATTATAGATTAAGAGAAGAATCCCATTTCCAAACAATAATACGGTTAATAGTACCGTGAGTAGAGCAAGATCAGGTGCAAACAATGTTATAGAATGCCAAGGAGAAGATGAAAAATAGATGAGTAGTGGAATTATAATAACAGCTAGCAAAATCAAAATCATGCCAACAACTATTGTCATACGGTGTTTTTTTCTGTCTTTACTAGATTTCAATTTTACTAGTAATCGAACCATGGTTCCAGCGAGTATCAATAGGAAAAGAGAAATAACAACTTGAATGGTTGGTTTATAAGCTTCTACAACCGTTGGTTCCTCTCCATTCATAATGGATATAATCCCATTCCTGAAATGGATGAGGGCGGCTTCTTCTAAAATATGTTCTTTATTTGTTAGAATGACAGCTCCCCAATTACCTTCGGGATAGAAAAAGATGTCTGTCCGAGAGTCAGGAGTGGATCCGGAATGCCAAATCATTTCGTTGTCTGAATCTGGGTCTGTTATTCTCCAACCAAAGCCATAATACCGGGTTTCTCCAGTTTGTACATGTGGTGAAAATGAGAGGTTTAAAAGTTCTTCATTTACAAGCTTCTCTCTATTACTCTCAATCAAGGCCGTCAAATAGTTCACCATGTCATTAGAACTAGCTGTTATGTATCCGTACGAAGCGCCCCCGTTGTCATACGGTACTTTACTTTTAACAGGGAATCCGAACCAGGATTGGTAGCCTGATTGATAGCCATGTTCATAGGCTCTTTCCATGTCCGCTGCAGCATGATTCATTTCTAATGGTTGAAAAACATGTTCATCCATAAAGTCCGCATAAAATTGTCCAGATACTTCTTCAATTAATGCTGCAAGAATGGAGTAGTTTGCATTGCTGTATTGATGCAGAGCACCTGGAGTTTCTGTTAGTTCAACATTTGAGAGTAGTTGTATATTCGTTTGGATTGCATCATTCTGATCGGATCCTAAATCCGAAATAACCATCCCATCATATGTACTTATCCCACTTGTTTGTGTAAGTAATTGCTTTATCGTGATTTTTTCTGAAGCCTGTTTATCTTTTAATGTAAAAGAGGGGAGATATTTTTTGATTGGATCATCTAGTTTGATTAATTCATCTTCTACAAGTTTTAGAACGGCAAGTGCTGTGAACGATTTACTAATGGATCCTAATAAAAATGGAGTGTCCGCTGTTACTTCACTTTCATTCCCACCTGTGATTCCAAAAGATTCCGAGTATATGACCTTATCATTTTCAACAATGGAAATGGCTGCCCCCGGGATGCGATGCTCTTCAATATAATTCTCGATATAAGTATTTAACTCTGAATCTAACGTATCTTCAGCAGATATATGATATGCTGGCATAAAGAATAAGATGAAAATCGCAAGAATCAGGTAATGTGGTATTCTTTTCACCTTGTCGACCACCTTTTCAATATGAAAGGTAATAGAATTGAAAAGGCGAGCGCGGTGAAAAAGCTTATTAATACTAGTAATATATTCCACCAAGGTTGTTCAGAAATTCGATATATAATATTGTATTCAAACGACCTTTCCTGGCTAAAAGATTGAGTTAAAAATAAAGATAAGATCAACTGACAGAGCATATACACAATTGGAAATGAGATGGCCCCCAACATGATAGGTGAAGGTTTGGATTTCTGTTTTTCTGCATCATTCATATCGATTCCGTATATCTCTAAATAATCTTTAACGAGTGTTTCAGAATCGCCTAATTGCTCGATACTGTTTTCGCCGTTTTCATGTGAGGATGATATATGCTCCAACAGTTGCTCTTTGATGCTATGCAATTGCTCCTTAGTGATCTTGTGTTTTTTTAATTCCAAAAGAACCTTTTCTATATAATCTTTTTCAGCTTTTGTTAATGTTGTCATCTTTCACCTATCTCCTTCATGTTATCAGCAAGCAAGGATTTTAAATCGTCTTGTAAATGAAGCCATTCAGCTATTTTATTTGTAAGAGCACGTTTCCCGCTATCATTAATTTCATAATACACTCTCACCTTTCCCGTTTCTGTTAGTTCTCTTGCTGTACTGACCCATTCCTGCTCGCTAAGCTTTGTGAGGATTGGATAAATACTGCCTACCCCTTTCAATTTTAAATTGTGTTTTTCTAACTCCTTCATAATTTCATATCCATAGCTTTTCTTACGAGATAATATCGCTAATACACACATTTCTAAATGACCTTTTATTAAACTTGTTCTATCCATATTTTAACTTTAATACAATTATATACTTGAATCAAGTATATAATTGTAAAAAATATGTAAAGATATGAATCTATAACTTTAAAAAGGTATAATTAGATTCGATAGAAAATTTCCTGGAGCTGATGTTGTTGAAAAAAACTGTACATATTCTTAATGGCCAAGCAATGTACAATTATTTTAATAAGACACATTTTCTTGAACAAGAAGTGATGATTCCTTTTAATGAAGCAATGTGTTATGGGGACACTAGTAGTGACCTTTTTTCACAGCAATTTATTGAGTTACGTGCAAGTGTTCATCAAGTCACTACTGAACAATATTCTGAAGTTGTTCTTGAGCCGTTAAAACCTTTCTTTAATTTAAATTTTAAACGAGTCATACTATGGTTTGACACCGATATGTTTTGCCAAATTAATCTACTGACCATACTTGCTTGGTTAGACCATTCAAACTATAAAGGAGAAATTACTCTTCATCTAGTAGATGACAATTTTGAACTTATTAATCGGATCGATCTAATGGTGAATGGGTATGAAGCTCTTTATAAACAGATTTTAATTAAGAAGGAAACCACTGAGCAAATTGAACCAGCTTGTTTAGAGGTAGGGATTAACCATTATTTAACGTATCTAAATCATGATAGTGAGCTTTTGAATTTTATTCGTGAAAACAAAAATGTTCCGGAAAAAGTACTAATATCATTACTTATTAAGAAATTCAAGGAATATGGGTTAGGGGATCGACAATACGCGGAAATTATCGAATCGTACCGAAAAAGATATTCTTAACTTCATTTTCTAAAAAATGCATATTTACCGTGGAAGGAATTTACTCTTATTTGTGGAATATAACAATTAATACAGGTTTACTTCCTCAAAAAATAGAAAATGTGAGAAGGTGATAAAGTGGTTGAAAAGAGAAATGAGATTTGGGAATGGATTAAAGCCCTTTTTATTGCTATTATAGTAGCTTTTATTGTTCGTGCTTTTTTCTTTACGCCTGTTGTCGTTGAAGGGGCCTCGATGCAGCCGACTCTTCAAGACCAAAATCGAATGATCGTCACAAAAATAGGAGAACCGAAAAGATTCGATGTTGTGGTCTTTCATGCTACAGGGGAGAAAGACTTTATCAAAAGAGTGATTGGTTTGCCAGGAGACCGTATTGAATATAAGAATGATACGTTGTACATAAATGGAGAACCATACGATGAACCCTATTTAGAAAAAAGCAAAGAAGAGGTAAATGATGGTCCACTCACCTATTCCTTTAAGTTAAGGGAAACTCCGGTTGGTAGTGATGTAGTTCCAGAAGGCCATTTGTTTGTATTGGGAGATAATCGCCGAAATAGTATGGACAGTCGTCATATCGGAGCGATTCCGATGGAACAAGTAGTTGGAACAACGAATGTTGTTGTTTGGCCGATAAAAGAGATAAAGATTATCGATAAATAAGTTCTGAAAAAAGGTGTATGTATCCGTGATGGAACAGCACCTTTTTTGTCTTCTGCTTCCCAATAAACTTCATTTAATCTGAACACTGCGTTTACTTAGCTTTAATATTCTAATGATATCATTGGTTTATCAATGAATGGGGAGGCATTATAAATGAATGTGCGTGCAATATTTATTGACATGGATGGGACACTGCTAACAGCCTCAAACAACATTTCTCAACGAAATTTGGAAGCTATAAATAGGTTGATAAATCAGGGAGTAAAAGTTTTTCTAGCAACTGGTCGCCATTATGAAGTAACGGCACCCTACCATAAAGAGATTGGATTGCGAACTCCAATGATCTGTTTGAATGGCGCAGCTATTCATGATCCAATCACGGGAAAAGCGTTACAAATGAGAACCATCCGCTTAAACGAAGAACGATTCCACCATTTGACTGCCGAAAATCCTTGTAATGTTATCGTTCATACAGCAAATGGGCTATATTGTAAGGAAAAAGATGAAGAAATTGATTATTGGACAGAAGTTGGGCAAATTCCGCCACGGTATATTGGGGATTTACGACAAGCACAATATCAAGACGTTCTTAAATATAGTGTACGAACAGGTACAGCAAGTCCTGAGTTTTCTGCTTTATTTAAAAAGGAGGCAGAAGTCATTGACTGGCATGATGGGTTTGAATTAGTTGCTCCCAAAGTTTCTAAATGGTCTGCAATCAAAAGCTTAATTCACGCCTATCGAATTAACCCAAATGAAGTCGTAGCCATTGGGGATGGACCAAATGATATTGAGATGCTTCGTCATGCCGGTACAGGTGTAGCAATGGGGAACGCAGGTGGAGAAATAAAAGCAGTAGCTGATTTTGTTACAGGCCATCATCAAAATGATGGATTAGCTGACTTCATCGAACGTTATTTATATACCCCATATGAACCGTATGCTCTGTAATGAAAGTTCCTCTACCCTATGAGCTGTGTATTCATCCATGTTACCCATAGTAATTTTATATGGATGAAACCTTAAATCTTTCAATACAAGAAAAAAGAAGGATATCATTACTAAATCGCGAAAATATGTAATAGTGATTAATTGGTTCAAACAAAGAGCCAAAGATATAACAACAACAGGAACCATCAACAGGATTGTTCCTGTTTTACTGTTTAAATGAAAGGAGTGTAATGTTTAATGAGCTTATTGGAACGAATTGATACTATCTGTTTAACCGTCCGTAATGTTAAAAAAGCAAGTATTTGGTATCAAGAGGTTTTGGGATTAACCGAATCCTATAAAGGTGAGAATTACCGGATATTAAGTGTTGGGAATAGTGGAGTCCCATTAACGATTGAGGAGGGGAAGGTAAACCCTTCAGATAGTCAAGTTTACCCGATTTTTTACTCGAAAAATATTAAAGAAGTCCATAAGCTGTTGCAAGAAAAAAGTGTAAAAGTTAGTGAAATACAACATGACGGAGTGAATCAGTTCCTTGACTTGTATGACCTAGATGGTAATAGGTTACAAGTTTGCTATTGGAAATAGGTTGTCAAAATGAATTACACTAACCCAATCAAAAGATAAATCGCTGTTCCCCAGATAAAGATGGCAGAGAATTTGTTGAACATCTTCATTAAAACCCCTGTTCCATCTATTTTTTTCATAACCGCACCTGCAAATGTTAAACCAAAGAACCACATCCAAGAAATAAGAATACACGCAGCTGTAAATAAAATTTGTTCTGTCCCAACATATTTTAAGGCACTTGTCCCAATCACACCGACGATATCTAAAATGGCATGTGGATTTAATAATGAAACAGATGAAGCAAAAATGATTTGTTGACGAATCGGCAATGCCTTATTGGTATCATTAGCAGCGGGTTCCGACCGCCAAATCGCATATCCCATATAAGATAAAAAAAGTATCCCAACAATCATCAGACTGACCCGTAACCACTCAAATTGTAGAACAATCACGGACAAACCAAAAACAGCAAGAAGAATTAAAAGCGTATCACACATGGCAGCTGTAAGGGTCGCCGGTAATGCCCGAAATAGATTTGGCTGGGTCGCTCCCTGTGAAAAAACAAATACATTCTGTACACCTAAAGGTAAAATTAGTCCGAAGGCCAAGATGATTCCATGTAGAATGGCTTCCATTTTATCAATCCTTTCCTTTCCTATCTTACTATGATAGATAAGAATGCACTACACAAATTGCGTACAACCTTTGGAAGAATTGTATCGTTTTTTTTATGAATGATTATCAATTTCTTGAGTAAACTTTCATCAAAAGATAGTATAGAGTGTGGGATATAATTAGGAAGGAAGACAACATGGATAAGCGTATTTATTTTTTAATGATCATAGCCTTTGTAATAGGTATGGTTGAACTGATTATTAGCGGGATTTTAGATTTAATTTCGGAGGATTTACATGTAACAATCGGACAAGCAGGTTTACTGATTACTATTTTTGCTGTTATATTTGCAGTTGCATCGCCCATTTTACTCGTCATGACAGCTAAAGTCGAAAGAAAACGGCTGATGTTGGTTTGCTTATATATTTTTTTAATTGGCTGTATCGTAACAGTATTTGCCCCTACTTTTTCTATTCTGTTTTTAGGAAGAATTATTTTAGCATTAAGTGGAGCGTTATTAATCATATTGTGTTTAGTTATGGCTCCAAGCTTAGCGGGAGAACAATATAAAGGTAGGGCGATTGGGATTGTCTCGATGGGAGTCAGTGCTTCATTAGTTCTAGGGGTACCAATCGGGCTTGTGTTAGGAAATAGTTTTGGCTGGAGGGCACCATTTATACTTGTGACAGTACTGACGGCATTATCCATAATTGGCGTTCATGCCTTTATGGGACGTATAGAACCAAAACCTCAGATTCCGTTGAGACAACAGCTCGGAGCATTTAAAAATCATAAAATCACATTAGGTTTGACCACAACATTTCTATATATGACAGGTCACACGGTGATGTATGCCTATTTTAAGCCTTATTTAGAAGTGACCACTGATTTTAATGCGAATTGGATTAGTGTTATTTATTTAATTTTTGGTGTTTCTGCTGTATTCGGTGGAGGGATTGGCGGTGTACTGGCAGATTTATTGGGTTCAAGAAAAACGATGGTTATTTCACTAATCATTTTTAGTGCTGTATTTTTTGTGTTTCCATTTTCAGTGGATTTACTCCCCTTATTTTTTGTTATGTTAATCATTTGGGGAATTCTCAGCTGGGCGATTTCACCCGCCATGCAATCTTATTTGATTGAAATAGCACCTGAATCATCGGAAATTCAGCAAAGTTTAAATAATTCAGCTCTGCATTTAGGTGTTGCTTTCGGTTCTGTGATTGGAGCTGGAATCGTTGATGCAATTTCAATAAATGTAAATCCATTTGTAGCGGGAATCTTTATCATCTTATCTCTCATTACTGTCGTTATTTCAGTTAGAAGCAAGGAAAAGAATATTTACAAAACAAAGAGCGCAATTTGATTCATTTCAAATTGTGCTTTTTTCATGTAATGTGAATCATGTATTTTATCTGGCTTTGAAGGATTTTCCAAAAGAATAGGAGAATAGGTAAGGAAAACCATTAAAAGGCGGAGGGGTTTTGATGCCAGAAGCACTAAATGCGGTGGTTGATTATCGGAATGATTTAAATGAAGGCGATATTGATAAAATAAATGCTTGGATATCGGATAATTTTATCGGTTATTTTGGTTACTACACGGATAAGGAATTTGAAATTTACCGGGCGGATTCTTATAAATTAGATAACATTGAAACAATTAAGGGCTATGAAGGGAAAAGTCCATATTGGAAATACACAGATTTAACGCATAATTTAAGGACAGATCATGAAATCATCTTATCGTCAATCGTGGAGTTTTATTTTCAAGATAAGAAAGTTGCAACTGCTTTAGCAATGGAGGTATTTAAAAAAGAATACGGCGTATGGAAGCTATATAGGCAGCATATGGATTATTATTATGTACCGGGGTTGAGCGTGGCGTTAATTGAAAAAGGTCAAATCAGTCCAATCGGGCATTATGGTGTCCTACAGACAGGTACCACAAAAAGGGTTACTGAAAATACCATATTTAGTGCTTGCTCAATTAGTAAGTTTTTAACTAGTTTAGTAGCTATAAAGTTAACACAACTAGGCCTCCTTGATATGGATGAGGACGTAAACATAAAGTTAAAATCTTGGAAGGTACCTGAAAATGAATGTACCAAAATGAAAAAGGTTACTTTACGAAACTTGCTTAGCCATCAATCTGGAATTCTAGATCCTAAGCATAGTTTTACTGAGTTTGAATCGAGCCTAGGCCCACCTTCTATGGTTTACCTATTAGAGGGGAAAACACCTTATTGCAAAGAACCTGTAAAAGTAAAATATGAGCCTGAAAGTGCATTCCATTATTCGGATGCTGGCTTTTGTATCATCCAGATGTTAATAGAAGACGGTACAGAGAAGCCATTTATGCAAGTTGTAAAGGAACTGGTCTTTGAACCATTAAAACTGGAAAATAGCTCATTTGTTACGAAGCCGTCGGATATTGAAAATAAAAACTTTAGCTGTGGACATAACAAATATGGTGAAGTAGTAACTGGCTATCCAATCTATCCTTACCCAGCGGCTTCAGGACTTTGGACAACTACTACAGATCTTGCTCGATTGGTCCTGGAATTAATGAATGCTTTAAAAGGCGAAAGTGAAATTGGTATTTCCGCAAGTAATGCAAAGGGAATGATAAGTCCTCAAAGAGGCAAGTCTTGGTCCGGCTTAGGTGTATTTTTAAACGGTGAAGGAACAGAATTTGAAATATCCTCACTTGGTTGGGGAGTAGGGTTTCAATGTATGATGGTGGCCTTTCCACATAGAGATACCGGTGCGGTCATCATGACAAATGCTGAATTGGGTGTTCATCAAATGGAAGGGATTATCGGTGATATCTATACATCTCTTGAAATATTACAAAATAAAGAGGAGGTCCCTGAAAAATGAAAGTGCTATCCGTAAAAGAAAATCCTGAATATATGAAAAGAGCGATCACCTATATTCAAAGTAAATGGGCAAATAAACAAAGCAATAAAGTATATGAAAATTGTATCGAACATTGTATTACGAGTCCAAATCCCTTACCACAATGGTATCTCTTGTTGGATGCAGATCAAATAATTGGCTGCGCAGGCCTGATTACAAATGATTTCATTAGCCGAATGGACCTGTATCCTTGGATGTGTGCGGTATACATTGAAGAGGAATATAGAGGTAATCATTATGGGTCACTCCTTCTAGATAAAGCGAAACAGGATGCAAAAGCAGGGGGTTTTTCAAACTTATACCTTTGTACAGATCATATTGGCTTATATGAAAAATATGGGTTCGAGCATATTGGTACAGGCTATCATCCATGGGGAGCGAGTTCTCGTATTTATTCGGTAGCTTTATGATAAAGGTCTGATAGTTAGTCTCAGGCGGGAGTGTTTTTATTACCCCAATAGAAGAAATGTGCCTAGTATGTTCTTTTTTACTAACATGTAAAATAAAATGATCCTCGTAAGAATATCATGATTTGAGAAGGGGGGTTAGAAAATGACAAATAGATTCTCGCCAATGAATTTTGAATTAACAACCGAAAGGCTTTACTTAAGGATGTGGGAGGAATCAGATGCATCGTGGTACCGGGAACTTGTTGGGGAACGGGGAGTTGCTAAGCCAACTCTTGAAGCAGCTCACAAAAAAGTGATTAGTTTTCGTGAAAGAGCAATGGAAAATGGAATAAGTCTTCTCACAATCCGACGCAAAGATGAAGGAGACTTTATTGGATATTGCGGGTTAATCATCGGTCGTTCTACATTAGAGGAGCCGGAAATTGCTTATGAACTGTTTCAAAGAGTCCACGGAAATGGCTATGCGACGGAAGCCGCATCGGCAATTGTAGAAGCTGCGGTCGCCACTGGACGTCAGCGTCTTTGGTCAACTGTGCGTTCTTGGAACAATGCTTCTCTTCGAGTTCTTAAAAAGATTGGTTTTATTCGCCACCATAGTACATGGGATGAGAAAGGAGAAGTGGTTTGGAACATGTGTGATCTTTAGATACAATAGTTCGCTTAGTAAAAGACGTTTTGGATCCTTAGAAGAAAAGGGAGATAAAAATGGACAAAAAGGGACTCTTACTATTCTTTTCAGTAGTTATTTTAAGTATTAGTATAATAATAGCATCTAAAACAATTTCAGATGCTATTAATAATGTAGGTCTATCAGTTCCAAATCCAAGTACTTCTTCAAATGAAAATTATGAGTTAATTGTTACCGATGGTTGGATGTATTTAGTTGAAACAAACAGCGGTCAAGTATGGAAAAAAGCCAATAATGATGATCCAGAATATAAATGGGAAGCAGTTAAACATTTTACAGATTGAATAATTCCTTACCAAATGAGGTATCTCCACAACCTAAATCGAGAATGCTTTTATGTTAAAAATTACCAACGAGATCATAGATGACCAGACCTTCGATTGCATTATTAGGACTATCCTTCCTGTCCCTTCGTTTCATATAATTTGTAAAAAAATCCTCCTGGTCATATGTGCTCGATCCTCTCTATTCCATCGAAACTATTCCCCCTTTGAAACCATTTTTAATCGTTGCTATTGGCTATTTTAATATGTATTGTAAAAATATGGAGGTACTTTAAATCAAATAAAAAGGAGTAGTTTGTAATGCTGAATATCCTTGAAAAATTAAACGAAATAGAATCAGGTGAAGTGGGAATGATTATCTACTCACAGGTAAAACAGGATATTGTATTTTCACATAATGAGAGATTAGTAGTACCACTTGCTTCATCGGCAAAAGTTGCAATTGCCTTCTGTGTAACAAAAATAGTGGAAGAAGGACATTGTAAATGGAATGACATCGTAGCAAATATTAATTTTGATCCAAACGAAGATAGCAATGAGCTATATCCTCACTTTCAAAGTAGAGAGAACCTAGCCCTTCAAGATGCTATTGAAGTAATGATAGCTTGCCACGATCATACACTTGCAAATACTATCGTTGAATATTTGGGTGGATGGGAAAAGGTTAATACAAAAATAAAATCATATTTTAATAGAATCAATATCACTCAAGATCCCAGAAGTTCAGATAACCACGGAGAATTGAACCAGCTAATGAAGCTCTTATGTGGAGTATATCAAGGGTATCAAAATAATCCGGAGTTATGGCTTCCGGTTATTAACGGTCTGGTTAGGCAACGGGGGGAAATAGATGGTATTCCGCACCATTTGTTAAATCACATGACTGGAGGATTAGAAGACCTAATCGTCGACATTGGGATTATAGGTGAATTCACTCAATATCCATTATTGTATGTTTTAGGTGCAAAGAACCTCCCCAATCGCTACCAAGAAAAATTGGCTGATGAAAAAATAATTGAAACTATGAAATTAATTTATAATAAATATTTTAATCAAGGGGACATGCAATAAAATATAGCTGATTGAAAGGAGAATGCCCATTGAGTGAATGGAAGGACCTTATTCAAGACTCGCAGAAGAGATGGGAAATGAATGCGGAACATTGGGATGATTACATGGGGGAGGAGAGCAATCGATTTCATCGTGAACTAATCCGCCCCTATACAGAAAAACTATTAAATGTAAAAGATGGCCAGACCATTTTAGATATTGCGTGTGGCAATGGTAATTTTTCGAAGAGATTGTCTGAATTAGGAGCAAAAGTTGTGGCATTTGATTACTCTGCCAAAATGATTGAACGAGCAAAAATAAGAACGAAGGCTTACAGTGAGCAAATCGAGTATAGAGTTGTGGATGCTACAAGTTACGAGCAAATGTCCGAACTAGGAAATGAAAAATTTGATAGCGCCGTCGCCAATATGGCTTTAATGGATATTGCGGATATCGCCCCATTAGTAAAATCCCTGCATAAAATGATAAAACCAAATGGTGTATTCGTATTTTCAATCACTCATCCTTGCTTCCAACCACCCGGTGTCCGAAAAATTACGGAAACCGAAGACAGGAATGGAAATGTGGTCACGACGAATAGCGTCCAGATATCCAACTATCTCACACCAGAACCCTACAAAGCGATTGGCATAAAAGGCCAATCTATCCCGCATCTTATGTTTCATCGTCCTTTATCGTATTATCTGAATCTATTTTTCGAATCAAATTTTTTATTAGACGGTATAGAAGAACCAAGCTTCCAAAATGAATCCAATAAATTTGAATGGACTGAGATTCCGCCTGTACTTATTTTACGGTTTCGAAAACAAGATGAAATGGAATAAAAGATGCTTGTTTTTTTCACAGTACTTGGGTATACGAGGAAATACAATTATAATAAATATAGATGGATAGGAGGGTATCACGATGTACATAACTGACGAAGCTAAGCAATTGTTGGAAAAGTCGGGTGCGGTGGGAATTCGTCTTTACACCATCCCAAGCGAAAATAGTGGGCCGCAAATTGCTCTTGCAATAGATGAGCCACATGAATTTGACCGTGTTCAAACAATTAAAGGAATAAAAATAGCTTTCGATCCAAGTGTAACAGGAACCGAAATCTTAACGTTAGACAAAGAAGAAAATGAAAATGGTGTTGGATTGGTCTTAAAAGGCCCAGGAAGTTATTCGTAAAAGGAGGAACATAAAATGCCCCTTAAAAAGATTACACCTGAAGAACTATATCAAAAAATGAACGAGAAAGAAAAAGTCGTCCTTTTAGATGTAAGAGCAGAGGATAAATACAATGATTTTCATATAGAAGGTCCCAATATCGAGAGTCAAAATATACATAAAACCGAGTTTTTTAAACTTGAGGAAGATAAGAATGAGATGATTGATTCTCTGCCAAAAGAAAAAGAAATAGTCGTAACATGTACAACAGGAAACTCTGCAACCAAATGTGCAAACATCCTTTCAGAGCACGAATACAAAGTTGCCGTTTTAGAAGGTGGCATCACTGCGTGGAAGGAATATTTAAAAACGAGATAAGACAACCGAAAGTTGATATGCAAACCGTGTAAATGGAATACCAGCAGGCAGCAAAACGGCAATTGATATACTGCTAACGCCATAATCGGTATACTAGCTAGTCGCAAAACGACAAATGATATATCGCAAACAGCGTAAACGGTATACTGCCTAATCGTAAAACGATAAGTGATATCCCGCAGACACCATAATCAGTATACAACCTATTCGTAAAACGATAAATGATATACCGCAAACAGTGTAATCGGTATATTGCCTAGTCGCAAAACGATAAATGATATACCGGAAACAGCATAAACGGCATATCACCAATCTGTAAAACGTTAAACGGTATACCATAAACGCACTAATCGGTGATGGCGATTGCTAAGATGAAGGCAATCGCCTTTTTCATAAATGTAACTTTCTCTGAAAATGTATAGTCTAATTGTAGGGGTGTTTCATTTGAAAAGAAAAGGCTTTTTATTATTAGCGTTATTGTTTTGTCTACTAGCTGGGTGTAATCAAGCAGATTCGGTTACAGTTACGACAAGTAAAAACCCTGATGCCGAAGAGACTTTGAGGCTGGACAATAAAGCTGATATTTTTCAATGGGATAGCAGCATATACAAAACAAATATTGAGTGGGTAGATGAACTTGATCTGACCGAAAATGAACAAATTGGTGAGATTCAATTTAAAGCAACAAACGCAGAGGATTTTACGGACGGTGCAGCGAATTATTTACCACTAGGTGCAAAAATTTATACAACTAAAGAACGGAACGATATATTAATCGTGAAATATGAGAATGTGGTGAAACGTTATTTAGTTCTTGCTGAAGGCTAAACAAGGCGAAATCCCTCATGATTAAATTATAGAAACATATATTTACTTACGATAGGTTCTCCTGATTTTAAGTCATGTATCAGAGGGGAGAGGGCACAATGAGTTATGAGATGCGGATTGCGACGATGCTAGCCGAACAGATTGATGGTTTTATCCAATTCGTTCAGGAAAACTATGATAATAAACATAAAAGCTACGTGGAAAATCCCGATAAATGGTATCAGGTCAAGCTATTAACCGAAGAATATAAACTCCTATTGAATGCAGCGGAACTACGGAGAATCAACCGCTTTTCATGGAATGAAAAGTACACACATCTATTAGTCGAAGATGTGAAAAAAGGATTGGATGTTATTGAGGAATATGCGGAACGGAACTACAACGATTTATTTATGTTAACTGGCAGGCTGCATACGTTACGTAGCCTCTGTTCTTCCTTTGAAAATTAATATTACGAGGTTGACTATGTTAGGAATTAAAAATTATGAACCAAACTTCTTTTCGGATACAACGGAATTAATAAAACAGCATGCACAACATTTGCGAATATTAATAGGCACAAAACTCGAGGGAATCTGGACTGTTCATGAAGCAACGGATGGAGAGATTTGGGCGGATTGTCCTGTTATTTTAGGAATTGGAGGAAAACAGGTAGAGCTTTGTTCATTCAAGGATGGTTTTTCAATAACGTGGAATAAAATAGATATAAAGAAAAAACTAAATTGGTACGGTAGTGAAGAATTACATCTAGTGTGGGAAAAGAATAGAGTTGAAGACCTATCTATCAATCTTGGAAAACAAATAAAGGAAATTGAAATAATAGAAACTTCTCCAGGATCCCTTCATGGCATTGGGTTCCAAATGGGCTCAAGTTATTTTTCAGTTTTCAATGGATTTGATGAGACGCAATTTTCATATGAGAGGGATAAAGATCTACTATACACAAAGCTTTAGCAAGGGGGAAAGGGTATAAAACAGGCTATCTTATTCATAATGATTTTTGTGATGACCGGGTGTTTTAGCGATGAACAATATATAAAAATTCAAAAACGAACAGGCAATGATAATAATTATGAGGACTACAAGGAAATTACTAATAACGAGCAAGTTCAAAAGGCAAAAATGATAGTTGATCATGCGGATTGGGAAAAAGCCAAAGTTGAAATGGAAAGGCCAGCTGATTATCGATTTATATTCCAATTTAAAAATCCCAACACTGAGGCAAAGGCAGTCCTATATGAAATTTGGGTAAATAACAACAGTCTGACATTAGTTAGCGGCAGCTATAAATACGTTCATCTCAATGAGGAAGACTCGAAGGTGTTACTTGAAATAGTAGTTGGAGAAAATTAATCGAGAGGATTCTGTCATGACCTATCATATACGAGTAAGAGCGGGTGCAGTTATAATCGAGAACAATTCCATTCTCTTAGTTGAATTTAGGGACGAAAAAGGTCTCCATTATAATTTGCCATCGGGTGGGGTAGAGCCAAACGAAACAGTAGTTGAAGCGGTTCAAAGAGAAGCGATGGAAGAAGCAGCAATTGATGTAGAGGTCGGTCCATTAGCGTTTGTATACGAATATGCCCCTCATTAAAACTCCAATAAATATGGTGAAATACATTCATTATCCCTATTATTTGAGTGTAAAATAAAGGACGACTCCACACCAAATTTTCCTAGCAATCCGGATCCAAATCAAACGGGTGTTAAATGGATTCCATTATCTGAATTACATCAAATCGTTTTATACCCAAATATAAAAGAGCAACTTCTTAACTACGTCACTGATAAAAGAAATGTGGAAATAATCGAAGAACATTTAATATCAGAAGATGATTGGCATTAGACGCTTGCTATTAAAGTACCAAAATATAAAACTAATACCCTAAATATGTTTATAAGTTTTCACTATATCCCCCTTTAATAAATAGTCCTTACACAAATTGTAACTTGATAATGGACTAGGCCATGATACAATTTAAAGAGGAAATGGGGAGTGTTGGGATGGAAGAATTATTAAAGCAGATATTAACAGGGCAAGATGCGATAAGACATGAAATAAGACATATGAAAAATGAAATATCAGCAGTTAGAACTGTATTAAAAAGTGAAGTAACTTCAGTAAAAACTGAATTAAAAGTTGATCTAGCAACAGTAAAAACTGAAATATTAGAAGTGAAGGAGGCTGTTCATCGTATTGAGCTAAGTAGCCTCAAGATATAGTTGCGATGCTAGAGCGGATGAACAAAAATCTCGAAAATAAAACAGAAGTTTTAAATAAACGGGTTTTTAATGTAGAAACAGAACTGGAACGGTTAAAGCAACAATAAAATTCCTTCAAAAGAACTCCCAACATTATCATGAATATAAAGGAAAAATTCATCACTATTGCCTTAAATTTAGGGTTATGGTGATTTTTATTTTTAAGGAATAAAATCATTAAAGGATTAGTGTAATGTTTGTGGAAATAATTACTAGAGTTTATTTACACGGAGGAATTTTGATGTACTCATATACGATTTGTTTTATCAAACAAGGAAATAAAATATTGCTGCTCAATCGGGAGTCCCCTGAGTGGATGGGAATCTGGAATGGTGTGGGAGGTAAGGTTGAGGAAGGTGAAACTCCATTTGAATGTATCATTCGAGAAATAAGAGAAGAAACGGGTATTGAAATGGCACCTCAAAACGTAGTACATAAAGGAAATATTACCTGGACGAACCCAACGCATTCTTATTTTGACGGAATGTACGCTTATATAGCAGAGCTGCCAGAGGCTTACGAATACAAGACACCACTTAAAACGGATGAAGGTATTTTAGATTGGAAAGACTTATCCTGGATTTTACATCCCAAAAACGTAGGGTTGGCGAACGTAAAATACTTTTTACACGAAATTCTAAATGACGAAACAAATTATGAACATCGATTTGTGTACGATGGGGACGATGTTGTGGATTTCTCAAGAATACCCTTAGTCGAACCTGTTTTAAAATAAGTGATAATAGAGCGCTAATCTAATGATTAACGCTTTTTTGTTGTTTAAAGAAATAAGCTGGAGGAAGTATACCATTTATTCTATTCAGTACATATCAATATTTCTCAGAAGAAAAAGGAAAAATCCTGTCGATATCGAATATACATATCATGGCAGGTGGTTGAATTTGGAAAAAGAAATCCCGAAGCGAATACACATTATTGGTTCGGTTGGAAGCGGTAAGACAACATTCGTAAAAGTATTATCTTCAAAGTTGAATATCTCATTTTATGAACTCGACAATGTTGTCTGGATAAGAGATGAGGCTGGAGACATAAAGAGAACCGAAAAAGAGAGAGAAGAGTATCTCAATACGATTCTTCAATCTAAGAGTTGGATCATTGAAGGTGTCCATAACGAAGAGTGGGTATCTAGCAGTTTTAATCATGCTGATTTAATAATCTTTCTAGATCCCAGCTATCCAACCCGGACATATCGAATCATCAAAAGGTTTTTGAAACAAAAACTTCGGCTGGAACATTCAAATTACAAACCAACCTGGAAAATATTCTTTAAAATGTTCAAATGGAACCGCCATTTTGAAGAGGTGGGCAAACCTAATTTTCTGAGTAAGTATGAAGTTTATAAAGATAAGATTTTAATTATGAAAGACGGGAATGCATTAAAACATACATTAAATACTGATTATTTTAAGGATTACAAGGGAGAGATTTGAAAAGAGAAGGGAGTAGCCTATTTGCGAACAAATTTGTATCTTGTACGTCATGCCCATTCGATCTACACCCCCGAAGAATACACAAGACCTCTATCTGAAAGAGGCAAGGCTGATGCACAAAGAGTAACTAGCATTCTAACAAAAGAAGAGATAGATATAGTTATCTCAAGTCCTTATAAAAGAGCGATTCAAACAGTGGAAGGTGTTGCGGATTCCATTCATCAAAACGTAATCCTCATAGACGATTTTAAAGAAAGAAAGTTATCGGAAGGCCCTGTAGAAGATTTTAATTTAGCCATTCGAAAAGTTTGGGAGGACGAAACCTTTTCGTGGGAAGGTGGGGAATCCAATCTTATCGCTCAGAAACGGGGCGTCGAGGCAGCTAGTAAGGTACTAGAAAGCCACCAAGGAAACAATATCGTTATCGGAACTCATGGTAATTTGATGGTGCTGATTATGAATTACTTTGATAAGATATATGATTTTTCGTTTTGGAGTGAACTTCATATGCCCGACATTTATAAGCTCTCTTTTGAAAATAACAAAGTAATGGAAATGAAGCGAGTCTGGCAGGGGTAAGGCGGTAAGAAAACTACAATCAAGAACAAATAGGATGGTGCCAATACCTTGAAATACTTATTTTTGTGGGCCATTTTTATAGTGCTCTTAGTAGGGTGTTCTTCTGAATTGGGAAAAGTCATCGCTAGTGAACAGACGGCTCCGGCCAATATGCATTCAGTGGTACAAAAAGTCACGAATGCCAAACAATTAACAGAGGCTTGGGATTACTTTTCTATGAAGAAGAAACCACCTAAAGGGGATTTCAACACGTATGAATATTACATTGTAAGTATGCATGAATCAAGCGGTTGTCCATTTAAATTAAAAAATATAACCGTGGATGATGATAAACAAGAGCTTAATTTTTATTTTAAACATAAAGGTGGTTCGTGTACGGCTGATGCATTGCCTAGAACCTTTGTAATTAAAGTAGATAAAGATGCTACGATTGGTTTGGAAAATGTGTCTATTATCATTCTGGAAAGTTGAGAGATAAGATTTACAAAAAAGTATTGCCTGAAAACATTTCTGCAAATTGGAAGGTGAGGACTAATCTATGGTATTTATGCTTTTGTTTGTCATACCAATATTAGGAGTTCTATGGTTTATTAATTTTACTACATTTTTAAAGAATTTAAAGCATGGAAAAAGCACTCATAACCAAGATGTTTTAGGACCGGTCTTAACATTTATTTTTATCTTTGCATTAATGTACAGCTATCTTGCAAGTCTCTAAAAAGTTTAACAAAATCAGGTTTTAAAAGGGGATATAAGCGTTTATAAGAATGAGGTGATTACAATAAAGAAAAAAGTTGGTTGGGTAATAGCTTTTATGACACTTTTGATAGGAGTTGGGGTGGGTTATTATTTCATAACATTATCGCTTTATGAGCCATCAGAAGAATTATACGGATTTCCAATTCCTAAAAATGCTGAATTAGTTCAAAAAAGTAACCAATCAGAAAGCTATGATTGGTTAAAGGCCTCTGAAGAAAATGGAATCCCATTCGGTTATGAATTCGTTCTAGCGAAAAACGACTGGGTCAAGGGAGAAAGAGACGGTGCTTCTGTAACATACACAAAGGGAAAACACACGATAGATTTGATTTCTACTAGCAAGAAATTAGATATTATTAAAGTAAAGTAAGTTTCTGAGAAAAGTCTTTTTTAAGTCATTTTTTAGTTGTAAATGGTATGGAATAGCTTTCATTCACGTAAGACTTTTGGTATAATATTTCTGAATATTAACAATTTTTTATATATAAAAAGGGGGTCTGTGGGATGAAAAAATTTTGTCTTTGGTCTGTACTCGTTTTGTTGATGCTTGTAGTCAGTGCGTGTGGCGGAGGTTCAGAAACTGGAGGAGACGGAATCAGTGAGGATGGAACCTTAACAATAGGTGAAACCGGCCTTTTCAAAACCAATTCAGGTGAGTTTGAGGTAACGATTAACAGTATTAAGCTTGAGTCAGGAGAAGATGGTGAAAAGGCACTAAGAGGTACATACGTTGTTGCAAATGCAACCGTAACAAGCAGATCATCAACAACGGTAAATATAGAAAAAGTATTACCATTTAAAATTTTTGTTGATGATGTCGTGAACTGGAACAATGTTGCAGCCGGAAAAGAATTCAGTTTTGGTACTCAGATTTCAGGAGAGATTAAGGATGGGGATTCCGTAACGGGTGAAATTATATTTGATGCGAGAGAATCTGAAACATATAAAATTTTGCTCGGTGCAAAAACAGATCCTAACAAACTTGAATGGAGTCTAACCCCCGATGATTTTCAATAAAAACGGATATATCTAGTTAAAAGGAAGCATTGATCTTAAGATGATCAATGCTTCTTTTTATTTACAGAGGCGTTCATTCAAATGAAAGAGAACCTGGCTATGTCTTTTTTTATGCTGTTTTAATAAATTACCTTTTCAGTGGGAAATGTAAGAGAGAGAAAAAAATAGATAGGGTGATTCAAATGAAATGTTGGAGAACGATAAACATCATTATGATGGCAATAGTACTTTTAATATTAGGTGCATGTGGTGGAGGAAACGATAATGGTACTGGTGGAGGATTAGAGGGTAGTGTCGTAATTGATGGGTCAGGAACTGTTTTTCCGTTAATGTCAAGGCTTGCTGAAGACTACATGATTAATGAACAGGAGAACGTGTCGGTTGAGGTAAGTCGAGCTGGGACAAGTGCTGGCTTCAAAAAGTTCCTGGTTGAAGGTGGCGGAACAGATTTCAATGATGCTTCACGAAAAATAAAAGAAGAGGAGCTAACCAAAGCCGAGGAACTAGGTATAAAAGTGAAGGAATTAAAGGTTGCTCTAGATGGAATAACGATTGTCGTTAATAAGGAAAATGATTGGGCAACAGAGCTTACACAACAGGAAGTCGTGGACATATTCCTTGCGAGTGCAGGTAAAAAGAATTGGTCAGATGTTCGAGAAGGATTCCCTAACGAACCGATAAAAAGATATGGTCCAAACGAAAACCATGGTACATACGAATTCTTTTGGGAAACCATCATGAAAGAGCAGGATCTTGTAGCAGGGATTAATCTGCAGCAAGATTATGCGACCTTAGTGGACTTGGTAACAAAAGATAAAAATGCCATTGCGTTTTTTGGATATGGCTACTATGCAAGCAACACGGATAAATTGAATGCGATAAAAATTGATTTTGGTAATGGTCCGGTAGAACCATCACTTGACACGATTAAAGAAGACGGTGCATATGCCCCATTTACTCGTCCTGTCTTTACCTATTTGAACGAGGGAAATGCTCAAGAGAAGCCGCAGGTTCTAGATTTTGCGATCTATGCGATGAAGAATGCAGAAACAGCTGCAGCGGAAACAGGTTTTGCACCATTACCAGCAGAGGAACTTCAGGCATCTGTTGATTATTTGGAAGGCTTAAAACAGCAGTAATTGGCTGGAACGGGTTTTCTCTTTATATGCCTGTGTGAAAGGGAGGTAAGGAAATGGGAAATCAAAAGGAATTAAGTGTAAGAGAGATGATTCAAGAAAAACAAAAAAGAGTAAGCTTTAACAATGTAACTGAAAAGTTAATGCCCAGAATCCTGTTTATTATCGCAATCATCTCAATTCTTACGACAATTGGAATCCTATATACCCTTTTAAGTGAAGCGGTGCATTTTTTTAGAGATGTACCCTTCCTTGATTTTTTTACTGGGACCGAATTAAAGCCGCTGGGGGCGAACGCGAAATTTGGGATTCTGCCATTATTAACCGGTACTGTTATTTCCTCAACGATTGCCATGCTTGTTGCGATCCCGATTGGAATCATGTCAGCTATTTATTTAAGTGAATATGCATCAGAAGGGGTTAGAAGAATATTAAAACCATTGTTGGAGGTACTAGCGGGAATACCGACCATTGTATATGGATTCTTTGCATTTACCTTTGTTACTCCTTTATTGCAATCGTTTATTCCCGGATTAGAATCGACAAATATTCTAAGTCCAGGTCTTGTAATGGGGGTCATGATTATTCCGATGGTTGCCTCTCTCTCTGAAGATGCGATGAGCTCTGTGCCAAATGCAATGAGGGAGGGAGCTTTAGCGCTAGGGGCAACAAAGCTCGAAGTAACATGGCGTGTTGTCATCCCGGCTGCGATTTCTGGAATTATCGCATCCTTTGTACTCGGAATATCCAGAGCAATCGGTGAAACAATGATTGTCACCATTGCGAGCGGTAGTTCAAAAAATTTTACCTTTGATGTTACTCAATCCATGCAAACAATGACCGCTTATATTGTTGAGGTAACAGGCGGAGAAGCAGCGGCAGGATCAACTTTATACTATAGCTTATATGCTGTTGCCATAACGTTATTTGTATTTACGTTGATTATGAATCTTATTGCCCAATATATCTCTAAAAAGTTTAGGGAGGGGTATTAATCATGAAATATGTGGATGCAGAGCAAGTACAGAAAAAGATGGGTGCTCGACTCGTTACGAATCGAATTACGAAAATCATCTTTCTTTTATCTACATTATTAGGACTAGTTGTTCTAGTATTGTTGTTTTATCAAGTGATTTCTGATGGGCTTGGCTGGATTAATCTAGATTTTATAACCAGTAAATTATCTACAGATCCAGATAGAGCAGGGATTATGGGGGCCATTTTAGGTACAGTTTGGCTGATGGTTGTTGTTGCACCAGTAACGATGTTTCTTGGGATAGGTACTGCGATTTATTTAGAGGAATACGCAACAAAAGGTAGGTTACAAACCTTTATTCAAACGAATATTGCAAATTTAGCGGGTGTTCCTTCAATCGTTTTTGGTATCCTTGGGTTGACTGTCTTTGTAAGAATGATGGGACTCGGCAATATTGTTCTTGCAGGTGGTCTTACCATGTCGCTGCTTGTGCTTCCTATTGTTGTGGTGGCAAGCCAAGAGGCACTCCGAGCGGTTCCCCAATTTTTACGGGAAGCGTCCTATGGATTAGGGGCAACAAAATGGCAAACGATAAAAAAAGTGGTACTTCCTGCTGCCATACCCGGAATTTTAACAGGTGTAATATTAGCTTCATCACGCGCAGTTGGTGAAACAGCGCCACTGACTGTAATAGGCATCCCTGCGTTGTTAATTCCATTTCCGGATACGATTTTCGACAAATTTACAGTGTTACCAATACAAATTTATTATTGGACATTAGACGCAGCTTTGGTGGCAGAATATGCAAACTTAGCAGCTGCAACAATAATAATCCTACTTTTAATACTCTTGATAATGAACTCTATTGCAGTTATCATCCGAAATAAATTTCAAAAAAGGTATTAACTTTATTCAGCAGAAATTCCACCTCTATAAGTGGTGGGGTAAATGCATAAGACTATAAAATTCAGTTGTGGTGCAAGCCTTGCTGAATAAAGTTAAAGCCTCCGGCGGATGCCTCGATTTTTTAAAGGAAATTTTTCGAGCATAGGATCAAAGACTAATAACGCCACATCCTGTGGCAACGTCTTTGTGACCCACCTCGTGTGGGCCTAAAAATCGGGCGCAAATAAGCCAAGGCTCATTTGATTATACTACTGGAGGAGAAAAACAAATGCCAGTTGAAACTGAAAAAAAACAGAAGTTTGTTCAAGGAATCAATAAAAAGTCCGAGGAAACAAATACAAATAAGAAAATTGTATATGATACAAAGAATTTGAACTTATGGTATGGAGAAGACCAGGCATTAAAGGAAATTAATCTTCAAATAGCGGAAAATGAGGTAACGGCAATTATTGGTCCCTCAGGATGTGGGAAATCGACATACCTTAAAACGTTAAACAGAATGGTTGAATTAATCCCCATTGTTCGTACGTCAGGTGAAATTTTATACAATGGGAAGAATATTTTCGATAAATCCTACCCTGTTGAAGCTTTAAGAACCAATGTGGGAATGGTATTTCAGAAACCAAATCCTTTTCCAAAATCAATCTATGATAATATCGCTTATGGACCACGAATTCATGGGATTCGCAATAAGAAAGTGTTAGATGAAATCGTGGAAAAAAGCCTGCGTGGTGCAGCTATATGGGATGAGGTTAAAGATCGTTTAAAAGAAAATGCTTATGGAATGTCGGGGGGGCAACAACAGCGTCTTTGTATTGCGAGATGTTTGGCGATTGAACCTGACGTCATTTTAATGGACGAACCAACCTCAGCACTTGATCCCATTTCTACTTTAAAAGTAGAGGATTTGATTCAAGAATTGAAAAAGAATTACAGCATCATCATTGTGACACATAATATGCAACAAGCTGCAAGAATCTCAGAAAAAACCGCATTTTTCTTAAGTGGTGAAGTTATTGAGTTTACGGATACAAGCAAGATGTTTTCGAACCCGGATAAAAAGGAAACAGAGGATTATATCACTGGTCGTTTCGGATAAATAGGGGGTAATTTCGTGACGGTACGAGCGACGTTTCAAGCAGAGTTAAATGAGTTAAAAGAAATGATCATACAATTAGGTAATCAGGCACAAGCAGCAATTAAACAAGCAATCGAATCGTTGAAAAATCAAGATGTGGACAAGGCGTTAAAAATCATCGAAAATGACATTCATCTAAATAACATGGAAGAGGAAATTAATGATAAAGCTAGTTTGTTAATTGCGCAGCAAGCTCCGGTCGCAGTTGACCTTAGAAGAGTGATTGTTGCGATTAAAATTTCCTCAGATCTTGAACGAGTCGGAGATTTAGCCGTTGATATAGCCAAATCAGTTATCCGAATTGGAACGAATCAACTAATTAAACCAATCGAAGAAATACCGCGTATTGCAGAGGTAGCAAGTAAAATGGTATCTGATTCTCTAAAAGCATATAGTGAAGAGAATATTGAACTTGCTAAAAATGTTGCAAAAGAGGATGACGAAGTAGACGAGGCATACGGAAGACTGATTAAGGAATTATTAGAGCTAATGACTCAAAAGCCAGAGTACAATCCACAAATTACTCAGTTGTTATTTATTTGCAGATATGTCGAAAGAGTTGCAGATCACTCGACCAACATTTCAGAAAGTACCCTCTATTTAATAAAAGGGAAAAGATATGATTTAAATCAATAGCGAATCAGGAGGTGGCGCAATGAAGGACAGGAAATCAGAAGCTGAATCAGCGAACATAAAGATAAACCAAATACTCAATGGAGAGGAAGATAATGATTCCTTTGACGTCGATTCTCTCATAACGAATAATAACAGAGCACTTGTCGTGGAGAATTTGGATAAAGAAAATAAATAGTAATGCGTAAAAAATGCTTGGGTAATCGAGCATTTTTTATTTTACTTTACATTTCAATATATAATATTTGTTATCATATAATAAAACTAATCTTTGTTTATTATTTCTAAATCATAAAAAACGTTAGGAAGATCGAGTTTGATAAAAAGATATATAATTCTTACATTGTTAATCAGCCTTGGATTTGCAACGATTGCCTTAGCTATGGTGGAACGAAAGGAAGAACCAGCGGTAGCTAGGGAGCCTTTGATTATTGCACATCGAGGAGCAAATGATCGTTTCAATGAACATACATTAACAGCCTATAAAATTGCTTCTGAAGATGGAATTGATTATTTAGAAATTGATTTGCGGATGACAAAAGATGGTGAACTCGTGGCCATGCATGATGATACCATCGATCGAACGACGAACGGAAAGGGCAAGGTTTCTGATTATACGTTGGAGGAACTGAAAAACTTCAAGACGGTTTCGACTTTCGATGGCGAAAGGGTATCAGAGGAAATCCCAAGTTTACGTGAAATTTTGGATGAGTTTTCTGATACCGAGAATTTTTATATTGAAACGAGACTCGTGAATAATCAGTTAGCCATGGAGGAGAAATTAATTGAACTCTTAAACGAATATCACTTACTTGATGATAAAAGAGTAGTCTTTCAATCCTTCTCAACTAAAAGTCTAGAAAAAATTACATCGTTAGCACCGGATCTTCCGCTTGCACATTTGTTTAAAAAGGGGAAATTTGATTTAAATCATGCTCTTTCATCAAGCTACCCTATTATAGGTATAGAATCTAGCGACGTTACGAAACGAATTGTAGAAAAATTGCACAACAACGGGAAAAAGGTACATGTCTATTTTACGAACAAGAAGACCCAAAAAAGAGAACAAAGCCGGGTGAGGGAACTTCAAGTGGATGGGTATTTTACAGATTATATCCTTTATACAAAGGGATTATGATGGGGCAATGTACCTGTCCCTTTGTCTAACAACGAGGAGGGGAACATGGGAATCAAGATAACAACAATTAATAAAGAAGAAACGTGGGAAGTCAGACATAAAGTCATGTGGCCTGAAAAGGACTTTGATTACATCAAAATAAAAGAGGATGATGTGGGAATTCATTTCGGTCTTTTTGAAGAGGACAAGCTGATTTCTGTTATCTCCCTTTTTATCACTCATAAAGAAGCTCAATTTCGTAAGTTTGCAACACTTCAGCATGAACAAGGTAAGGGGTACGGAAGCAGATTATTAGACCATGTCTTAAAGGAAGCGGAGAATCGCGGCCTGAAAAAGATATGGTGTAATGCTAGGCAGAATAAGGTAGATTTTTATAAAAAGTTTGGCTTAACTGAAACCAACCAAACTTTTATAAAAGGCGGTAAATCCTATGTCATCATGGAGAAGATGTTAGGGGGGAAGTAGAGTGTTAGTTCGAGAGATTATACCTGCAGATGCGGAAGAATTCGTGAGGCTCACCCAGCAAGTGGAAACAACCTCAGATTATATGTTGTGGGAAGCGGGTGAAAGAAAAGCAAGTCCTGACCAGCAACGAAAAATGATAGAAAGAATTAATTCAGAAGAGAACTCAACAATTTTAGTTGCTGAAGAAGAAGGTCGTTTGATCGGGTTTTTAATGGCGATTGGTGGCCACGCAAGACGAAACAAACATTCAGTCTACATCGTTATAGGAATCTTGTCGGATGCTAGAGGAAAAGGCGTCGGCACCCAATTATTTAATGAACTGGAAAAATGGGCGTTAACCCATCAAATCCATCGTTTGGAGTTAACTGTTGTGACTCAAAATGTGGCAGGTTTATCATTGTATAAAAAGATGGGATTTGAAATCGAAGGCACAAAAAGGCATTCCCTGTTAATCGATGGTGTATTTGTTGATGAATACTATATGTCTAGGCTTTTATGATGACGAAAGTGTGATGTTCCAAGCAGGAATCACACTTTTTTTGTGGAATTAAACATACAAATGAAATCGTCCTATAAGGGGAGAGCTAATATGTTGAGCATGGAAAGTGGTTGCTTGTCAGGGAAGTGGAAGAACCAATTTAATCTTAAACTGGAGTGATAATGTTGAAAAATATCTATATTATCAGGCATTGTAAAGCAGAGGGGCAGGCACCAGACGCACCCCTAACCGAAGAAGGTCAAAAACAAGCGATTGATTTAGTTGCGTTTTTTGAAAATAAGAAAGTTGATCAAATTATCTCAAGTCCATTCAAACGGGCTATGCAAACGATAGAGCCACTCGCAAATGAATTACATATCAAGATTGAAACAAATCCTCAACTAGCTGAACGTGTATTAAGTTCAATCAATATGCCAGATTGGTTTGAAAAATTAAGAGCTACGTATGAGGATTTTGACCTTTCATATGAAGGCGGAGAATCTAGCCAAGAAGCTGCAAACCGAATCATTGAAGTTGTCGATGATGTGATAAAAAGTGATGCTGCAAATACAATCATAGTCACACATGGTGGCTTAATGTCATTGTTATTAAACCATTATGATAAAAACTTTGGATTTGAGCAATGGGCCACACTTAGCAATCCTGATGTTTACAAGTTAACAATTGATCATCAAATGTCACTAGAACGAATTTGGGTCTTGTAAGCGTTGATCTTGAAAGGTCAGCGCTTATTTTTACGTGGAAGAAAAAAATGGTAAAAATACTGAAACCTCTGATAATCTCATGCGTAAATGTATAGAGAAGGGAGTTGGTTCCTTGAAAAAGTATATCATTCTTGTCTTTTTAGTTTTAGTTATAGAGTTAAGTGTACTTTTCGGTATATCGCTGTTTTTGGATACAAACCTCGTCAATACCATGTTCCTTGGCTCCTGCATATTCATTGTATTTGCTTTTTTAATGAGTTCTACTGGGGATGTCTTATCGAAAAGTAGCCAAGCGGCCGTTTTTGATATGTTATTAGGACGCTACAAACCACAGTACGAAAAGATGACCTTAAACATCAGTCCTTTTTTAGTAGGTTCTATTCTTTGCTTTGGAATGTATTTTGTTTTGTATTATGTAGGAATTTTGAATTAATGGAGAAATAATATGAAAAATATTCTTTGTTTAGCTATTTTATCTTTATTACTAACTTCAACCACTGCTGGAGCTCTTAGTTGGGCGTATACCTTTGTTGTTCATGATGGGAAGGTATACGAGGTAAACAAAGAAATGCCCATACAACAAACCGAGTTAGGAAAACAAATTGGTAAAGTGGAAACTAAAGCTGATGAGTATAGTGGGGACTATTATGGAAATGCATCAAATTATTATGAGATAGGAACCCGTTATTTTAAAATTGAGGGTATCTCTATTAATGAAGCTATTGCAGTTGAAACAGATGATGGCCACTATGTAAAAGCAGACTATGTCCACGATGCTGCATTTGGTTTTAAAAATGTGCTAATGAACTTTAACTTTTGGTCGGTTGTTGGAATATTTGTAATTGTATTGGTCGGGATAACTGTGTTACGCTCAAAACAAAGGTAATTTTGGATGGGTGGAATGAATTTGATTGAAAAAATAAATCAAATATTACCAAGAAAACTAATTACAGCATCCATCACAGGCTCTCTATTTGCAGTCTTATTCGGGATATTTCTTTCAAGCCTATTTGGGGATGAAATCAACTCCATAAAAGAATATTTCTGGAACTTCACACTATCTGTGCCCTTCTACCTCATGTATAGTTTTCCTGTTATCTTTGTTTACGGAACGGTAACATCAATCATAAGCGACTTCCTTTCAAGACTCATTGCAAAAAATAGGATGAAAAGGTCGGAGCCGTATTTTTCCTTGATCTTTCATTTACTATTCGGTTCCATTCTCCAATGGGTAAGTTTAAGCGCAGCAATCCTGTATTTTATAATAGATCGCATACTACAAAAAAAGTACAATCAATATAAATGGAGTCAAGCTTTCATTAGCCTTGCCATTCCATTACTAGTATGGGTTTTCTTTATGGGAATTATTTGGATCGCGGATTTTTTTAAGGATGGCGCGGACTATATTGTGTATTAAATTTAATTGGAGGAAAAAAATTAGGCCATGTATTTTAAAGTGAAAGACGAAACTGAGATATATTATGAGTATGATGGTAAAGGTGAGCCGTTAGTATTTATTCACGGCTTAGGAGCTTCTTCTGAAATGTATAATCCTCAAGTAGAATATTTCAAAAAATTTTTCAAAGTAATCCTAATTGATTTAAGAGGTAACGGAAAATCTGGAAAGTTAGATTGTAGCGTAGATAAAGTGTTGGATAAACAGATGGAAGATATTAAAGAACTTTTACAAACATTGGAGATAGAACAAGCAATATTTGTAGGAGTATCATATGGTGGAGTATTAATTCAAAAACTCGCCATTACTTATCCTGATATTGTTAAAGCAATAGTAATTTCGGACAGTTTTTGTGATACAACCATTGACTCCTTACAAAAACGTATTGCGATGTTTGGTGCTAATCAAACGTGGGTATTGCAAATGCCTAAAAAATGGCTAGCAAAATTAACAAAAGCATCCTACAAAAATTGGATATTAGCTAGTCAAGAGATGGAAAAGGTTATGCTGAATTTGAGAAAGGAAGAAACAATTCTTCAAAGAAGAGCGATAAATAATATTAAATTTAATAAAGCTTTAGAAACATTGAACAAACCTATTCTATGTATAGTTGGAAACCATACTAAATTAGGCATTCAAATGATGAAACAAATAAGTGATATTACAAATACAGAATTGCGGATCATCGAAGACTCTTTTGACCCAAGTAATCTTTGTCAGCCAAAAGTATTTAATGGAATTGTTCATAATTTTTTATTAAAGCTTTAGCTTTATTCAGGGGATTTGAATTGACTGTTATTTTGGTAATTACAACCTTTTAAAAATGAAAGGATAGCTCTTTTATTAAAGGAAAATCTAATAGTAGCTATATTTTCGAATGACATTCTTAGTTATGATGGGAGCGAAATGGATGGAGACAATATGGCTAGAATATGCTTGGGCTTTGTTAATCTTAATCGGCTTAGAAGGTTTGCTATCAGCTGACAATGCCCTTGTACTTGCAGTTATAGCCAGACATTTACCAGAAGATGAGAAAAAAAGAGCAATAAATTACGGAATTATTATGGCCTTTGTATTCCGGTTCGGTGCACTTTTCGCCATTTCATTTATTGCAAACGTGTGGCAAATACAGGCGATAGGAGCACTTTATCTCCTTTACTTAGGCTTAAAGCATGTGATTCAGGCAAAATTCGGAAAAGACAATAAGAATATTCATAAGGACGACGAAAAGGAAGCGGCTGGTAAGGGTTTTTGGCCAACAACCGGGAAAATTGCATTAGCTGACCTTGCGTTTGCAATTGATTCAATTTTAGCTGCGGTTGCACTTGCACTTGGTCTTCCTGATTCCCCATTAGGTGATTTTGGTGGTATGGATGGAGGTCAATTTATTGTCGTAGTACTTGGCGGTATTGCCGGCTTAATCCTAATCAAATTTGCTGCAACCTGGTTTGTGCAGCTTCTCGAAAAACGTCCTGCATTAGAAACAACCGCTTATGCCATTGTAGCCTGGGTCGGTGTCAAACTAGCTGTCATTACCCTTGCGCATAAGGATATTGGGATCCTAGATCATGACTTTCCTCATAGTACCGTTTGGTCCATCATTTTCTATGGAGTATTAGTGGGGATTGCCCTATTAGGATGGTTTGCACCAAGTAATAATAAACATTCAAATAATAAAGCCTCATAATGTGTAAAAGGTACTCTTCTTCTTCTTGGAAGAAAAGTACCTTTTTTCTAAAAATGGGAGGGGATGGATTGAACCAAAAATTAAGAAAGTCTTCAACTGATAGGTCAATAATGGGAGTTTGCGGTGGCATCGCCGAGTATTTCGGAATATCTTCATTTGCAGTAAGACTTATCTTTCTTCTTTTACCACCTGTGAATCTATTAATCTATATTATTCTTGCTAACACGATGTCAGATAGCTCAAGGTCACTATATTGATTTTATTTGTTGTTAACAGTTTATAGTACTGGGTTTATTAATATGGTGATTGGGGGATTGCACATGAGATTAATCAGCATGTTTTTGATTCTATCTGTTTTCGTGGGCGTTTTAACTGGTTGCCATACAACAAAGAGATACCATCAGGCCTTTAAAGGGACTAGTGATAATTGGTCTGTAGAATGGATTGAAACTGCAATGATAACATTTAGAAATAGTAAAGAATTTGATGATCAATATGAAGTTGAGTACGAAAATCTAGAAACGCTAAAATTGCATTACATTGGGGCTGAATCAGATTTAGGTCAACAGGTTGAATTCTTGTATAAAAATGGTCGTGCCTCAGTAGAAGCTTCAGAGGGAGAAGTGATTGAAGTAGGAAGAATTTTTAGCCACACCGGTGCAACAGGTAGTACTACACATATTCCAAAAGATATGGACTTTGAACCTATACAAAGCAAAGAAAGTATCTTAGAAACAACCGTAAAATGGAATGGGAAAGAGGAAAGTATCGAATTAAAATATGATGAAAAATGATTAAGTAGTAGCCGAACGGTAATCGATGCAATAGGAAATTCAAAAAGTCCTGCTAGGTAAGAAAAGAAGGGTAGACCTATTCAACTCTTACCCTAGCTTCACAAAATTCCGTTAAACTTTTTAAAACATATTCACCAGTCTGTTTCGTGGAGCTTTTAAAAAGCTTATCGACGATATTCATAACAGGGCGATGATATTTGGTTTTAAACTCTTGCTGTACCAAAGTGTGCTCTCCCTGTTGCCCCAAACGATACGAAAATGTCATAAGATAGGTTTGTGATTCAACTTCGAATGCGAAGAATGTGGGGCGAGTGACATCCTTATTTCTCCCCTGTAACGAAACATGCTCCTTACCTTCCGCCGCCGCCAGCTGAAAGGATGCTCCTGCTTTCGCCTCTTCCATTGGGTTCGAATAACGAATAGAAGTCACGTTCGGAAACCACATTTCCCGCATTTTAGCAGTTGAAAGGCAATCAAATACATCAGTAATGGTTGCTTTGATAACGGTAGATTGTTTCATAATTAGATACCTCGAATGATATGATAGTATAAACTTTATTCAACGAAACATCCTTATCTGTTGATTGAATGTAAATTAGAGCTATAATTTTAGTGTCCGGTTCACACTATACTGAATAAAGTTTAAGCCTCCGGCGGATGCCACGATTTTTTAAAGGGAATTTTCCAGCATTAACTGGCACTAAGCCCTCACGGAGGGCAATTGCCAGTAAAATCCTGATTGGTTCAACTAACAATCTGTGGAAAAATACATCCACAGATTGAAGTTTCACTGTATCTCGCATAAGATCAAAGACTAAGTACGCCACATCCTGTGGCAACGTCTTTGTGACCCACGTCGTGTGGGCCTAAAAAAATCGGGCGCAAATACGTCAAGTCGTATTTGATCATAGCAGAAAAGGTGATATTTGTGGAGAGAATTTTTGGGCTAGCACCTGTAGTGGGCAAAGACCCGAGAGTATTGATCCTTGGCTCAATGCCAAGTGTAGAATCATTAAGGAAACAAGAATACTACGGAAACAAACGTAATCATTTTTGGAAAATCATGTTCCTGCTTTTTGAAAATCAGGAGATAACAGCTTATGAGGATAAGATTGGCTTTTTAAAAGAACGAAAAATTGCCCTTTGGGACGTGTTATATAGCTGCCATCGTGAAGGAAGTTTGGACGCCAATATTAAAAATGAAGAGCCGAACGAGATTGAGTCTTTTGTAAAAAAACACTCAAGTATTCGCTTAATCGTTTGTAACGGCACAAAATCATACAAAAGCTATTCAACATACATTGGGCTCAATCGCTTACCGGGGGTTGAGGTCATTAAGCTTCCATCCACAAGTCCTGTGCCCGGAAAATATAACAAAACTCTTGAAGGCAAGCTCCAAGAGTGGAAAATTATCAAAGAATATCTATAACACTTTTTCAATGTCTTCCTCTATTTTAGCCGGCTCGGTTTGTGGGGCATAGCGTTCCACGACCTGCCCATTGCGATCTACCAAAAACTTAGTGAAGTTCCACTTAATCGCTTTAGATAATACCCCTTTTTGCTCGTCCTTTAAAAATTGAAACAATGGATCTGCATGATCACCATTCACGTCAACTTTTGCAAACATTGGGAATGTCACTCCATAATTTGTTTCGCAAAAAGAGGTCGTCTCTTGTATGCTTTCGAATTCCTGATTCCCAAACTGAGCACACGGGAATCCAAGAACAACTAAGCCATCATTTTGATATTTTTCATATAGCCGCTGCAATCCCTTAAATTGCGGCGTGAATCCGCATTTACTTGCTGTATTGACAATTAAAAGTGGCTTTCGTTCGTATTCTTTAAGCGATTTCAATTCGCCATTTGTCGTTTTTACTTCAAAATCATACACACTTGCCATTTTTTTCACTCCCTTATGTACAAATTACCATAATCGTAATTGATGTTTGTTGGACATTCAAGTTTTAGCTTCTTTTCAAAGGGGTTTTCATGTAATATTCAGGAGAGAGGAAATCTTTTGTAAACGAGGGCATCTAAATGAAGCAGTTATTAGAAAAGTGGAAGTTCCCTGCAATTCTTTTAACCGGGTTGGGACTATCCTCTTTGGGGGATTTTATTTATCTAGTAGCAATTAATTTATTAGTATTAAAAATGACGGGCTCAGCCGCGGCGGTTGCAGCTCTCTGGGTTGTCGGACCCATCACATCCATCCTTGTAAATGGGTGGTCTGGAAGCATCATTGACCGCTCAAATAAAAAGAAAATTATGATTGTCACCGACATTATTCGGGCAATTGGAGTTGGCATTATTCCACTTCTTCCAAGTATTTGGATGATCTATGCCTTGCTATTTGTCATCAGTGTAGCAAAATCTTTTTTTTACCCGACATCAACTACTTATATAACAGCCCTTATTCCAAAGGAACAGCGGAAGACCTTTAATTCGATTAGAAGCTTGGTCTCTTCTGGTGCCTTTATTACAGGTCCTGCAATCGCGGGTTTGCTTTTTATAATTGGTAGTCTTGAATTAGCAATCTATAGCAATGCGATTTCCTTAGTTATTTCAGCAATTTTGATTGCATTGTTACCAAATATCGATAACAGTGAAAGCCACACAACGGAAAAGCTTCAATTAAAAAGTTTACTAGAAGATTGGCGAGTGGTTATCCGCTTTGGAAAAGAAACAGCATTTGTCATGACTATCTATTCCAGCTTTATTGTATTTGATATTTTTACAATGGCGATGGATTCTCAGGAGGTTGTTTTTACACAAAGGGTGATTGGTCTATCTGAGGTGCAATATAGCTTCCTAATGAGTGTGACTGGGATTGGCTATGCTGCTGGCGGTTTATTAGTTATCTTTGTTTCAAGATTTCTATCGATTCGCACGCTTATTGGAACGGGACTCTTTATGCTTGCAACAGGTTATTTAATCTACTCCTTGGCAAGTTCCTTTGCAATGGCCGCAACTGGTTTTGTCATTTTAGGCTTCTTTTTTGCCTTTTCAAATACAGGCTTTACTACTTTTTACCAAAACAATGTACCTGTAGAAATCATGGGGCGTGTTACGAGTATCGTAAGTGTGCTGCAAAGTGCAGTGTCTGTCGTTTTTCTGTTATTTATAGGAATCATGGGTGACCTACTGCCATTAAGATACACGATTGTCACATTATCCGCAATCAGCGTGGTGCTTGCTGTTTTTGTGATTATTCTCGTATCTCGGCCAACGAAACAAGTATATTTTACGGAGGAGAAAGCCGTATAAGTTTAGGAAGCAAAAAGTCACCCAAAAACAAAGGCTGCGAACTTAAATCGCAGCCCTCAATCCTCCACAATTTCAATCTTGCTCGCCTTCGCTTGTGCCGGTGCCGACTCTGCGATGGCACCCTCAATCACGATCCTGACCTTTTGACCCACCTTAAGCTTTGACACAACCGAGGAATCAATAGAGTTAATGCTGAAAAAAATACTTGTAAGGTAGTATTCATCATGGAGTTCCTGTTCTGTCTTTGTGTCAAATTCCTCCCTGGAAATCTTTTCATTTACTAAAATTCGGTCGCCAACTTCAAGAACATAACCAGTTATGGTCATCTCATCAACGCGCCATTTTGACCACCCGTACCACAGCCAACCAGCAACAAAATAAATAGAAATACAATCCGCTTCATAACGTCACCTCATTCTATTTGGCGTGATTAAAGGTCAAAAGGTTACGAATAAAAAATATAGCGTGAAATTTTGTGCAATTATGTTAAAATATTCAAAAAGCAAAGGGGAACGCTTATGAAATTTGTACATATCTTTGGTCCGCAAGCGGTTGGCAAAATGACGGTGGGGCAGGAATTAGCGAAAATAACAGATTTAAAGCTGTTTCATAACCACATGACGATTGACTTGGTGAGTCACTTTTTCGACTACAGTACAAAAGAGGGGAAACGGCTAGTCAAATTGTTCCGTCAGGAAATCTTTGAAGAAGTTTCAAAAAGTGATTTATATGGCATGATATTTACCTATGTCTGGATGTTTAACCTCGAATCGGATTGGGAGTATGTAAAGCGACTATCCGATCTTTTTGAATCAAGAGGGGCCACTGTATATTATGTTGAATTAGAGGCCGACTTAGAAGAAAGATTTAAAAGAAATAAAACACCAAATCGATTGGAACACAAGCCAAAAAAACGGGATATAGAATGGTCTGAAAATGATATAAAACAAACGATGGAGAAGCATCGCTTGAATTCATATGAAGGTGAAATTACGTTTGAAAACTACCTGAGGATAGACAACACGAATCTTAGCGCTGAAGAAGTAGCTAAAATGATCAAGGAAAAATTTAAATTGTAAAATAAACGCTTGGAATTTCCACTCCAAGCGTTAGTGTTGTCCACCATGTAACTCATCGCGAAGCAACTCAAATTTTCTCTCTAATTCTTGTGTAAAATGTTCACGTGCCTGTTTGGCATCCATGTCTGGTGATGCAATCAAAAAGGGTTCACCGAAGATAATCTTAGCTTTTTTAAACTTTACTAATTCTTTAACGGTATTCGGTCCAACATACACGGCAGGAACAACAGGAACCTTGCTTCGCTGCGCAATCGTAATGGCCCCCTGCTTCAGTGCAGTTTGTTCATTCGTCCGTGTTCCACTCGGGAAAATTCCAACAATCTCCCCCTTTGAGAGTAATCTGGACGGAACTTTTAAAACACTAGGACCTGGGTTGCTGCGGTCTACCGGAAATGCATTCAGCTTTGATAAAAAGCCTCCGATTAATTTGTTGGTGAACAATTCCTTTTTTGCCATATAATGAATTTGCCGTGGCAGCAATGATACACCTAGCCACAAAATATCGACATACCCTGTATGCGTACAAGCAACAACATAGGCGCCTTCCTTTGGCAGTTTCTCTTTGTGATAAAGCTTAATCCCACCTGTTGCTGTAAGTATGCCTTTTACAATATTTGCAACGAAATAATACACTTTGACTTACCCCTTCTTAAAAACTTTCATACTAGTAAAATTATAGCATGAAATAAATACGAATAAAGCGAGGAAACACATGAAAAAAATCATGGTGATTGGAGTTTCAGCAGGTGTTGGAAAGTCAACTTTTGCTCAAACATTAGGAAAACAACTCGAAATTGACGTGTACCACTTAGACCGTTACTTTTGGAAACCAGGCTGGGTGGAAGCATCGCTTGAAGAATTTACACAAGCTCAAGAGGAAATCCTCACAAAAGACAGTTGGATTATAGACGGAAATTATAGCAGTACCTTCGAACTGCGTGCACAGCAAGCTGACACCATTATCTATCTTGAACTTCCTAGATACCAGTGCCTCTACCGTGTGTTTAAACGCTATTTTAAACATATTGGAAAAAAGCGCCCAGACCTCGGATGTACAGAAAAAATAGATTGGAAGTTCATTAATTTCATTTGGACGACCTACAAACCAAGAATCCATAAAATGCAAGAAAGACTTAATCGTTTATCGAGGGATAAAACAGTGATTATCTTACGGGGGAAAAAGGAGATTAAAAACTATATAAATAAATTGGAGGATATTAGATGAATAATGCAGCCCAACAATATTGGAATGACTTCTGGGAAGGGAAAGAAAAACCAGAATCTGTTAATGCATGGCAGTTTGGGGCAGACCCTGACCACCTTGGACAATTAGTAATTGATGGTATTAAGACAGCAACCTGTTCCGGATATGTATTTTACGAGATTGAAAATGAGCCACTTCCAAAGGTGGATGATTATAGCATTCTATTAAATAGTAGTGATGAACCCGTAGCGATCATAAAAACGATTGAGGTAACGATTCAACCGATGAATGAGGTTCCTGAAGAATTCGCAATTGCTGAAGGGGAAGGAGATCGAACCTACCAGTTTTGGAAAGACGTACATGTTACGTTTTTCATGGAAGAACTACGAAAAATTGGCCGTGAATTTTCAGAGGATATGTTACTAGTCTGTGAGCGTTTCGCATTAATTAATGTAAAATAAAAAACACCCAATCGGGTGCTTAGATTATTTTCGTTCCATCCTTTGGAGCCTCAAGCCTCATTTTTTCAAGTTCGACACGCATCTTCTCTGTTTCAAGCAAGTAGTTCTCATGCTTTAATTTTTCTAGTTCTAACTCTTCCTGTATCATTTTCTGTTTATACTTTGATTGTGTTTGAAAATGGCTCGTAATAATCGCAACAAGTGGAATTGAAAATACCATAACAACCGCAACTAGACCCGTCATCGAATGCCCTCCTTAAAAAATAAACCCGTTTCTACATTTATTTTCCATTATACCAAATATACGGAAAAATAAGCGTTTTGGTTTCAAATTATGTAACCTTTTTTTGGAGGTTTCGTCAATTTAGTAAAAGAGCACAATAGGAGGAAACAAAATGAAAAAATGGATGTTTGTATTTTTAATAGGAATTTCGGTTGCCCTTGCAGGTTGTGGAGAAGGCGGGCTAACGGGAAGTAATCCACCTGAAACCAGTATTCAAATCGGAGATGAAACATACTCAACAGTTCTTGGAACATATTGCTGGAGAAGTACATGCGCTGACACAGCAGGACCCGAAGTGCTTTTAGAAGGAAAGGATCCGATTGTTGTGGAGCCTGGTGAAGAGATAACCTTTATAATGGACTATGAGCCGATGCCCAATGAGGTGCATGTAGCTTATTACCTTGGTGACAAGGAAACAGAAGTTGAAGTAGATAATCACCACATTACTGCACCTGAGGAAAAAGGCGTGTACTATTATTCCTATGGTGTTTGGTGGAACGACGGAGAAGTATCAAAGGGTGACGCATTTTATGCATTTGCACTTGAGGTCAAATAGGAGGTTCTAATGAATATAAGAAAAGCGATTTTATCTGACGCAAAAGGCATCGCCAAAGTACATGTTGATAGCTGGAGAACGACCTATTCCAGAATTGTTCCTGATGAATATCTCGAGCAATTGTCCTATGAATCTAGGGAAAAGATGTGGAAAAAAGGTATTCCTAACGGACATATTTTTGTAGCGGAAAATGATAACGGAGAAGTCGTCGGGTTTGCTTGTGGTGGAAAAGAGCGTAGTGGAGAGTATGAAAACTATCAGGGCGAACTCTACGCCATCTATTTGCTTCAAGAATATCAAGGACAAGGCTTGGGTAAAAGGTTAGTAATTCCTGTTGTAAAGCAGCTTTTGGACAAGAATATAAACACAATGCTAGTATTAGTATTGGAAGATAATAAATCCTGTCTATTTTACGAAGCACTTGGAGCACGAAAACTAGATGCTGTTGAAGTCGAAATCGGCGGAAAAAAACTAAAAGAAGCGGTGTACGGATGGGACAATCTGAAAGCAAGCTTTGACACGAGATTCTAATAATAGGAGGCACAATATGCTCGCAACTCTTACAAAAAAGGAACCAAATTACATAGCAACTTTTGAACGACATTATTCCCACTCAATTGAAGAAGTTTGGGCAATGCTAACTGACAATGATAAACTACCAACGTGGTTTCCAGAATTAAAAGTAGATGATCTTCGAAAAAGCGGCCGGCTTCTTTTTGATATGGGAAATGGAATTTTCGAGGAAATGACGATTACTGACTTTAGTGATCATTCTGTGTTGGAATTCACATGGGCAGATGACAGTGTTCGCTTTGAGCTTTCTTCTGAGCCAGATGGATGTAAATTGCTGTTAATCGAAACAATTACAAAGCTTACCGACCACACACCGAGAGATTTAGCGGGTTGGCATGTGTGTCTAGATGTAATTGGCATGTTGCTAAATGGCAACCAGGTGGAAAATCGTAAACAAATGTGGGAACCTTTGTATGAACAATACGTGCAAGCGATCAATCACCTAACCAAATAAATAGAAGAAGCCTGTCCATTACTATGAAGGAGCCTCATCCTTATGAATATTTTAATTTTAGGTGCAACTGGACGAGTTGGAAGTCATATAGTTTCTTTAGCTCTAAATGACAGACAAGATGTGACTGTATTAGTCCGATATCCAGAGAAGATCCAAATAGATAATGAAAATTTAACGATTATTCAGGGTAATGTTTTAAATAAAGATGATATTGTACGTGCGATGCATGGGATTGATGTAGTTATTAGTGCACTTAATACCGATGGGACAACGACTCTATCAGAAAGTATGCCACTAATTATTGAAGCAATGGAAAACGAAGGAATACAACGAATTATAACGATAGGAACTGCAGGTATTCTGCAAAGTAGAACCAACCCAAATTTATTGCGGTATCAGTCAAGTGAATCAAAGCGTAAGTCAACCCGTGCAGCGGAAGAACATCATAAAGTTTACAATCTGCTCAAACAATCTACCCTCGAATGGACGATTGTCTGTCCTACGTACTTGCCAGATGGAGAAAGGGTAGGTAAATATCGAATAGACCGCAATTTTTTACCGGAGGGTGGAGTTGAAATTTCTGTACCGGATACAGCATTTTTTACATTTACTCAGATAAAAACAAACGATTATCTAAAATCGCGTGTAGGTATTGCGTATTAATATTCTTGTTCATATTATGTAAATAAAAAATGGTTTCCTTGTCTGGAAACCATTTTTTGTAGTTGACCATATGGTGATACTTATTCGAAAAAAAGATAAATAATTCCTATTCTCTGTCTCAGTAATGTAATAATTCTAAAAGATAGAGGTGTAGTTAATTGTTGTTTTTCCTTCTAGAAATAATGACGTAAATAATATCTTGATTTACCTAATACAATGAAAGCCCTACCTCTCTTTCATTCTTACGGCTCCTTGTCCGTGCCAGTGTGAATTAGGATCGCAAAAAATCAAGTGACTATTTTGCGGAGTTTTTGATGAAATTTCAAACGTTCATAAAAGAAATTAAAGAATAAAAATGGATTCGATTGTTGAAAGAACAAAAGAGGATAATGCTCTAAAGGTGAGTTGAAGAAGCTGAATGTCTTTGAAAAAATTTAATTTTATTAAAAAACATAATCCCCAAAAATTCAGGATATTTTTGGGAGATGTAATACAATAACTTAAATTACCTCTAACAGAAAATTTTTATTTGATTTTCAGTAATCCCTTTAATTAATCCTAGTTCACCAACCAAAAATTCATGTGCATTATCTAACATTTTTTTTTCACTCGTATTAAGTGCTTTTTCTTCCTTCATACGCATTAAATCACGTACAACTTCTGCACAATCTTGTATTTTACCCGTTTTTATTTTGTCCGTGTTCACTTTAAACCGTTGTTTCCACGGCAGTAATCTATCTGATTCTCCATGCAGAAAAATGTTTATGATGTGTTTTAGTGCAGCTATGTCAGTAACAGGGCGTACATTAGAAGTCAATATTTTACCCGTAGGAATCATGACTTGCATATTACCGATTAACATTTTTATAACATAATATTGTTGTTTTTCCCCTGAGACTTCCTTTTCTTCTATGGCTTTAATTATTCCTGCTCCGTGCATTGGATAAACAATGTTATCGCCAATTTGAAACAAATAATCCACCTCCATATTTGGTAACCTTCTTAACTCTAACACATATACAAAATTTAATCAAATTTATAATAATATCATAAAATTATTTTACGTGTCAATACTTTTTTGTTTGAAAATCGAAAAATAAAAACAAAAGGAAATCGTGTCGTGTTTTCAAGAAAGAGGAGGTTAATACTCCGTATAAAATTTAAAAATTAAATTATTATTCTACGTAACGTATTTAATAAAAATGCGACTGCCTTGTTCAGCAATCGCACCTAAAAAGAATTGAAGGAATATGAAACCATATCTCGAATTTAAATACATAACGTATTTCATCGCAAATGAAGAGAGTGAGGGGAACCTACTATGAAACAAAAACTACAACGTGTTGGAACCACCTATCTGCCCGTTACAAATGTTCGGCTTTCGGCCAATTGGTACACAGAAAACCTAGGGGCAGCGCTAAACTATATAGACGAGGACAAGGCGATTCTTAATCTAGCAGATCAAAGCTTTTTCCTTGTGGCTGCTCCTAAAGGGCAAACTGCAAATTTCGATGATGCAAAAGGACAAGAACGATTCTCGCTAACCTTTGAGGTTGATGGTTTACAAGCTTTAGAAAACCTACATAAGGATTATAAAGAACGTCAAATTTCTGTTGGAGAAATTGAAGATCGAGGCCATGCCGGGAAAAATTTTGTATTCAGAGACCCGGATGGCAACCTATTTGACGTCTGGAGCGAGCTTAGTCCAATTTTTAAAAAGAGGGGGAAAGAGAATGCAAGCATTATTGGTGATTGATGTCCAAAACGGTATTGTGAATTTCAAAGATTTCAGTGAGGAACTTACTAAAATTCAACAAATCATTCAAGATTTCAAAGCGAAAAAACTACCGGTGATTATGGTAAGACACTTTGACAAAAACGAAGAGAGCCCTCTCCATAGAGATTCAAGCGGTTCTATGATTCATGAATCGGTCAGGGATTTCGCTGATTATATAGTTGAAAAAGAGACGCCAAGTGCATTTTTTAAGACGAATCTTGCGTCTATTCTAGAGGAATTAGGGGTTGATCATATTTTCATAACAGGTTTCGAATCCGAATTTTGCTGTATGTTTACAGCGATTTCAGGATATGATCGAGGATACAAAGTTACCTTCATTGAAGATGCTACTGGCACAACGAATACCGAAGATACCTATGAGATGAAGGGACTCGATATTAAGGATTTTGTGGGAACCGTCCTTAACTGGTCAGAAACAATAGAAGTCCTTTATTACAACGAATACCAGGAGACCTATCAAAAATGAAGACAGCTATGGAGCTTAGAAAAGAGGGACGGCTCAAAGAATCGAACGAGCGTCTATTGAAGTTGGTGAAGGAAAACCCTGAGAACCCCCAGCTAAACTACCAAGTTGCTTGGAGTTTTGATGTGTTAGGGCTAGAATCTGAAGCTGTTCCTTTTTACGAAAATGCAATTAAGCTTGGTTTACCCGATGAAGATTTGGAAGGGGCCTTACTTGGTTTAGGAAGCACGTATCGAACTCTCGGAGAATATGAGAAGTCTGAGACGACTCTATTAAAGGGGATAGAGCTATTTCCTGAAAATCATGCGTTGAAGGCTTTTTACGCAATGGCACTCTACAATCTTGGGAGCTATGCTGAAGCGATGGAGCTTCTTTTAAAAAGTTTGGCTGGAACATCGAGTGATACGTCCCTACAACGGTACAAGCGCGCCATCGAATTTTACGCTGATAAGCTAGATGAAACTTGGAAATGAAAGAACCCTCCTGTTTTAGGAGGGTTAGACTTCGATTATAAATGGCAGAATCATCGGTTTCCGTTTTGTTTGTGCGAATAAATATTGCCCCACTGTCTTTTTAATTTCCTTTTTCATTGCGTTCCACTGGTACTTGTTTTCACTTTGCAGATCAAGGATTGCTTTTTTTACAATTCGGTTTGTCTCACGAAGAAGTACTTCTGAGTCTCGATTGAACACAAATCCACGTGTAATCGTATCTGGTCCTGATAGGATTTTCTGTTCTCTTTTACTTAGCGTGACAACAATGACGACCATACCGTCCTCAGAAAGCTGCTTACGGTCACGCAAAATAATATCGCCAACATCCCCAACACCAATTCCATCCACATATGTATCACCTGAAGGGATTTTTCGAGTTTGATGCGCTTCTGATTGTTTCACATCTACTACATCGCCATTTTGAATGATAAAAACATTTTCAGGCTCCACCCCAACTGAAACCGCAAGTGACCTATGCTGATGAAGCATCCGGTACTCCCCATGAATAGGGATAAAGTATTTGGGTTTCATTAAAGTCAACATAAGCTTGAGGTCTTCCTGAAACCCATGACCGGAAACATGCATCCCAGTCGCGCTTCCTCCATATAAAACAACCGCCCCAAGCTGAAACAAATTGTCGATGATACGTGAGACATTTTTTTCATTACCTGGAATTGGACCGGCCGCTAAGATGACTGTATCTTCAGGAAGGATCTGTACATCGCGGTAGCTTGCATTGGATAGACGAGCTAGCGCTGCCATCGGTTCCCCCTGACTGCCTGTACATAAAATACAAACTTTCTCAGGCGCAAGGTTTTCTACCTCTCGGGCATCAATCAGCATGCCATCCGGAATGTAGAGATAGCCGCGTTCAACCGCAACATCTACGACATTCACCATACTTCTTCCAAGTAGCGCAAGCTTTCGATTTGTCTTAATGGCTGCTTCCACAACCTGCTGAACCCGACTGATATTCGAAGCAAACGTCGAGACAAATACTTTTCTAGTTGCTTTCATAAAAGCTTCTTCAATCGAATGCCCAACTTTTAATTCAGTCGGAGTTGATCCTGGGCGCTCCGCATTCGTACTCTCCGATAATAAAACTAGTACACCTTCCCGCCCGATTTCAGCCATCCGGTGAATGTCCGAATGCTGGTCATTTACTGGAGTCAAATCAAACTTGAAATCTCCAGTATGGACAACCTTGCCTTCAGGTGTATCGAAAACAATTCCAAGGCAATCCGGAATACTATGATTCACTTTGAAAAAGGAAACTACAGTTTTGTCAAACTCAAGCTTGGAATCAGAGTCAATCGGAATTAGCTTGGTATCGGCAAGCAGACGATGCTCCGTTAACTTCAACTCAATTAATCCGAGCGTAAACCGTGTCGCATAGATCGGTACATTGAGCTTTTTGAGAAAATAAGGAATTCCGCCAATATGATCCTCATGCCCATGGGTTACCAGCATCCCGCGAATTTTTTCCCGGTTTTCCTCTAAATAGGTCAAGTCCGGAATAATCAAATCTATTCCAAGAAGGCTTTCATCAGGAAACTTCCCCCCACAGTCAATCACAAAAATATCATCATCATACTGCACCACATACATATTTTTACCGATTTCATTTATTCCACCAAGTGCAAAAATGGACAATCCGTTCTCCACTACATACGCCTCCTACTTCTTACAGCATGTCCTTAGTTTTACCAGAGATGGAATGATTTATTTATATGGAGTTCCAGAATATGTTAAAATAGTTTTGCGAGGCCTATTGAATGGGTGGAGTATGAATTTGAATTACGAAATATTATGAAGTAACGCATTGAGCGTATTTTGTCTTTCCGATTGAATTAATGGTGAACATATATCGGTGAATATAATGGGTGTGAACCAACGGAAAGGATAAGGTGAATCTATGATTGTTAAATTGATTATTCTTGTATTAGTTACAATCCCTATTGGATGGGCTGGTGAAGTTTTTTTACGAAGAAAGTAGAAAAAAGAAGAGGATGGGTGTACGGATGGGTAAATAAAGCCCAGGTTCGCATTGAAATAGCTCTTTTTGTTGTCTATATTATCGGTTTGTGGTTTGCCATGGACTATATCTTTCTATACATAATCGGTTTCTTTTGCATCCTTAATTTGTTCCGCGCATTCATGCACTGGAAATACGAACGCGAAAAGAAGCATCATAACCTTTTTCTGTATGAATTAGTAACGTTATTAATAATCTTTGGTGTGGCTAAATGGTGGATATTTTAATGATAGACAGTAAACTTCAAGTAAATGTATGGTAGAAAAAATAAAAGGAGCATGCAAATGAACAAAAAAGAATTAGAAGTCCCACTTAGAATAAGAAAATTAGCTGGTTTGATCGGAAGACTATCAGATTCACATCCAAAATATCAGGAAATTAGCGATGAATATGGTAGAAGAATAGCGGGATACCGCGGGGAACAATCATTGCAGTACTATTTGCCCTATTTAAAAGAAAAAGACTACCTCATTTTCCACAACCTTCGTCTTGCCATTAGCCAATTACCAGCCCCAAAAAAGCAGGAATCCCCATCCAACGTCTTGAACTAATAAATAATGTCAATCCTACTACTACCAAGGAGGCCAAAAAGTGTACGAATTAAAAACGAAAGAAAACGATGCAAGTGTCATTGAATTCATTGAGAAAGTCGATAATCCAAAAAAGAAAGAAGATGCATACAAACTTTTAGATATTTTTACAGCAGCATCGGGGTATCCAGCCAAAATGTGGGGACCGAGCATTATTGGGTTTGGATCCTACCATTACAAATATGCGTCCGGCCATGAGGGCGATGCGCCGCTTGTTGGTTTTTCACCGCGCAAGGCAAAGATTAGTTTGTATTTTGCAACAGGCGATACGAAGCGCGAGGAGTTACTCGAAAACTTTGGTAAACATACAACAGGAAAAGCATGTGTATACATCAACAAAATTTCAGATATCGATGTGGAGGTGCTGAAAGAGCTTATACATCAATCTATAAAATTTTTAAGAGAGACCTACCCAGCGGAATAAGTAAAACTTATGCAAATACATAAAGTTAATCAAATTTAGTTATCCCCCAAAATGGAGTGCGATGGTAGTAATAACCAATTAGGGGGATTCACATGACCTCAAATCGTTCGTTCACAAAATGCATGAACATCGAGCTGATTGCCCACAATAGGGCTAATGTAGAAATTTGCCAATGTTGGGGGTGTTCCGTTTGCCAAAGGATACGAAAGAAGAAAGCATTGAAATTTTTTCAAATAAGGCCCTTCGTGGGAAGCCATATCTGGATATCGATCGCACAATAAGCGAAGGTATCTCGGCATATGCTGAAAAAGAGACGAAGACAAAGGAAGTGTAGAGGCTTGAAGCCTCTTTTTTCTTTGTGTAAAAAAATAGCCCCTCAAATCGAGGGGCTATTCTTTAGCGTCCCAGATAGGAATCGAACCTACGACCTACAGCTTAGGAGGCTGTCGCTCTATCCTACTGAGCTACTGGGACATGATGAAATGTAAAACTACTTCAGAAAATAATTATAAAGTTAATTTGCACGAATGGTCAAGACTTACAACCCAAATAAAAAATCCATTCTCCATACGGAAAATGGATTGATCTTTAATTGGGAAAGCCACAATTGCCGTAATACCCTAAGAAAGTTTAAAACCACCACTCCTCAAAGTGGGTGTTTGCAGAAACGTTCCTGTATGTCCTTCAGGTCGCCATGGACGAAGGCCTGCCATTCCAGCTTCAATGTTAAACTCCCTATTTCAGTTCAAAGGTTAAACTTTATTATGATTACGTACAATGTAGCTTGTATATGTATACTACATGATTGAATCCATGAAATCAAATGTAAAAATCATCCAAAATGTAGATCTATGTCTAATGACTTTTCTGATAATGTGGAGTGCCATTGATAAAACAGCAATCGTACAAGATGCTAATCGTGATTTTTGTCGAAAAATATTTCGGAAACCTACATTATTTGAATACTTCCGCTTATCTTGAAAATACTACATAAAAAAGGAAAGAGGAGTTTAGGAAATGAAATCCAACAACGAACAGCTTACTTCAGCAGAAATGGGGAAACTTTGGGCCGTTTATATGGGAAATACCATGTCAATTTGTGTATTAACTTATTACCAAAAACATTGCCAGGATCCTGATACAATGGAAATCCTCAAACATGCGAAAAGCCTTAGTGAAAAATTCGTCAAAGAGATTAAGACGATCTACAATAAGGAAAATTTCCCGATTCCGATTGGTTTTGATGTCAAAAAAGATGTAAATATAGATGCTCCAAGATTATTTGCAGATGAATTCTATCTTCATTATTTAAAATATACAGCGAAAGCGGGTCTAAGTCTTTACTCCACAGCAATACCAATGATGATTAGGCGGGATGTCAGAGATACGGTCCTTGGATTTAACAAAGATACGACAGATTTTTTAGTTGCATTAAATGAAACGTTAGAGAAAAAAGGATTTTTAACAAAGCCACCAGTCATTCCAATCCCAAAAGAAGTGAGTTTTGTGGAAAAACAGAGCTACCTATCTGGATTCTTTGGTGACGTAAGACCTCTTCATGCTTTAGAAATTGCTCATCTCCAAGATAATCTTGAAAATAATGTGGCGAGTAAAGGATTATTGATGGGATTCAGTCAAGTGGCCAATCATAAAAAGGTGAAGGAGTTTATGCTCCGTGGCAAGGAAATTACCATGGATCATATTAAGGATTGTTTAGCGAAGCTTCACGAGGATAATCTGCCTGGTCATCCTTTACTTGATGATTTGGTGGAGGCATCCACGATTCCACCATTCTCAGATAAGTTAATGACATTCCATAAAATTGATATGTTCTCGATGAAGATTCGGTCTTATGCGAATGCAATGTCACTAAACGGCAGACGAGACCTAGGGTTGATGTTTAGTAAGTTTATTTTAGATATTGGAAGATATGTAGAAGATGGTGCTAATCTCATGATTGATGAAGGATGGTTTGAAAAACCACCACATGCTGTTGATAGAAAGGCACTTGCAGATAATGAATAACGAAAAAAGTCAGGCTAACCATGGCCTGACTTTTTCTTTTTTAAGGTAATGTGACTTCGAATGGTTCAAAAACGATTGGGTTCGGGATATTATAAGCCTTAAATTTTACATCCTTACTTTTCGTAGTTTTAAATTCTTGTTTAAATAAGTTTCCTTTAATTCGTTGAGCAAAAGGATCGTCTTGGAACGATAAATCCTTGTCATCCTTCGATTCTAGCCATGTTCGATTCATCGTTAAGTTATCGTCAAATGGAAATTCACTGTTTAATTCAAAATACACGACTGTTTTATCATCAAGAAAATCAACATCCGTCACCGTTATTTTCCCAACCTCACCTTGATTGATTTCAACAGGAAGTGATTCATTTAATGAAACGGATAACTCCTCAACTGCTCCTATTCCAGTAGGAATCTTATAAGGAATAATCGTCATGCTTTTTACTCCATCTTTAATTGGCGTATAAAGAAAATCAAGGTTTGCAACCTCAACCCCGTCAATCGTCTCTCCATGCCCACTGCCAGAAAGACTTCGTAGAACTCTCCCCTGATCATCGATCATGGCAAAATGCAGATCCAGATAAGGATCCATTTTTGTATGATTTGGATCCGATTTTATTTGAATCGCTAAATCTGTTCCTGCTGGTCCGACCTTTATAGACTCAACAGTCACTTCAGCATCATAAATAACATTTGTTTTGTTAAGTTGAATAACTGTCACTTCGTTTGATTGCTTCACCGGAAATTCAAATTTCCATTTCCCTGGTAGTAGCCCAACAGCATCAATGATGACCTTCATTTCAAACTCTTCCGGAAGATCTTCAGTCGGCTTAATATCCATGACTACTTCATATTTAGATGGGGTAATAAATTTTCCAGAGGTACCTGCACTAAAATTAATCTCTTTTCCGTTTACCAAAATAGTTGGTCGCTCGATATCGCCAATCGCAACGAGTGACTCGTGGGTCATGCCAAATGTTAATCGAGTGCCATCATAAAAAATTTCATTCATTGTCAGCGTCACACCATTATCCTTTGCTGTCTGGTTAATGACTTGAGTAAGCCCACTCTTTCCGGCAATTTGTAACCCTTCATCACCAGATTCATTGAAAAAGGTTCCGACTAAAGGAATTTCAGAAGCAACCTTTGCTAAAGTAGGGGAAAATGTAGCTGATCCTAAAAACAGGATAAATGCTGCAGCAACAGACCCGACTGTGGTTAGGACAATTTTTTTACTTCTGGGTTTCTGTTTTCGATTATCGTTGATTGTTTGTTGAATGATGCGATCAAGCTTATCAACGGGCACATGAATGTTTTCAAGTTCATTTTTAAATTCAGGGAATTTGTTATTCATTCGCAATATCCTCCTTTAATTGATTACGCAATAGGGCAATCCCACGGTGAATATTTGTTTTCACAGTTCCTTCTGGACAATCAAGAAATTCTGCGATTTGCTTGATGGTAAAGTCCCTGTAAAATCGTAAAACTAAAACAGTTTTATATTTTTCATCTAAGCCTTTCATTGCGTTCAATAGGTCAGAGTCGACTTCCTTATTTGAGTAAGAGGGAGCTTTACTCTCAAGGAAATCCCGTTCCATTGGGATCACTCTTTTTTTCCTGCGAAGCTGATCAATTGCGGTATTAATCAAAATTCGAGTAATCCAGGTCGAAAAATATGTATCATTTTTTAAATCCTTAAGCGAGGCGAGCGCCTTATACACTGTTTCCTGAAACACCTCAAGCGCTTCGTCCTCATTTTTCATATACAAATAGGCCATTTTATAAAGCTTCGTTTTTTCGGTATCAATTAATTCCTGAAAAGCACGGGTATTTCCCTTTTTTGCCTTTGCGACTAGTTTACTTATACTCAAAACCCTTCCTCCTTTCATCTAAGAGTTAGATAAATTAGTCATCCAAAACGTTTCAAATTTATAAAAGGATTTTAGCATTTATTAGTCGAAATACATATAAATCTTATCATTTTCGAAAAAGGACTGAAGTAAAATGTCGGATACACACTTATTTTTGTTTGGGGGAGGACCTCCATTTAATGACAAATTAGGGAAGAGATTTGCAGATTTAGCGGGCAGTAAAGTGGCTAGAATTGCTATTTTGTTTCTTGAGCGACCAGGCTGGCAAGAATATAGGCCGAGTTATACACAGGTTTTAGGCAATTGTGACGTGCAAGATTTTTATTATTTTGCACTTTCAGAAACTCCAACTCAGGAACAACTGACTCAGCTAGAAAAATGCACTGGAATTATTATTGGAGGCGGGGTAACCGAGCTTTACCGTACCTATATTGTTGATACCCCCGTCGGAGATACCATTCGAAAAATGTTTTATGAGGGTGTACCTGTAGCAGGTTTCTCAGCAGGAGCTTTAGTCTCCTGTGAGCATTGTGTGATTTCACCAGAAGACACTCTAAAACAAGAACAACAATATTTATCAGGCTTAGGTTTGCTTAAGCATTGTGTGATTTCCGTCCATTTTTCGGAATGGGGTGGTGAAGAAAATCTTTTAGAAGCCATTTCTACATTAAATGTACCTGCATATGGAATCGACGAAAATTCAGGTATTTATTTTAAAAATGAACAGCTGCTTGAACATGAAGGAAGTGAGCCCCATTTTTATGATTAGACGTGCGGTTGGAGCAATTATCTATAAGGATGAGCAATTTTTAATCGTTCATAAAGTCAAAATCAGTTCCGATAAGATACCAGGGGAGTGGGATTTCATCAAGGGTGGAATTGAAAACTTTGATAAATCACCTCAACATGCCTTGCTCCGTGAACTTAAAGAAGAAACGGGTTCGACTGATTTTTTAATTAGGGAGGAATTCGAGGAGAAGATTTGCTTTCGATTTCCTGAAAAAATTAAAGAAAAAATCGGTTACGAGCGTCAGGAGACGACGATGTTTTTAGTGGAATTCAGGGGTGATATAGAGAATTTGTCGCCACTGGATGAAGAAATTGCGGAACTTCGATTTATGCCAAAGAATCAGGTCCTAAGCAAGCTCACCCACGATGACACACGGACCTTTTTTATTCGAAATCTGTCTTAACAAAGCACAAAATGACAGGAAGAAATATCGTTTGGTAGATAGAATTGAGGTAAGGAGTGAGGAGAATGAGTTGGCTAGAATCTTTACAAAGTGCAATCGATTTTATGGAGGACCATTTGCTGGAGGATGTGTCAATCGAGGAAATAGCAGGGCATGCCAATGCTTCACCGTTTCATTTTCAACGGACCTTTTCGATTTTAACAGACATCACAGTAGGTGATTACCTCCGCCGTCGCCGGTTAACACTTGCAGCGGAAGAATTAATGAAAACAAGCACAAAGATTATTGATCTAGCCTGCAAATATGGCTACGACACTCCCGAGGCTTTTTCAAAAGCTTTTCGGAAGCAACATGGGGTAACGCCAAGTGATGTCCGAAAGGGGATTGGGAAGCTGCAATCATATAGCCGCCTGGTCATCCAGGTGAGTTTGAAAGGAGCAGATCCGGTGAAGTATCGAATTGTTGAGAAGGAAGGATTCAAAGCAGTAGGTGTAAAGCGAAATTATTCATGTGTGAATGATGAACATCTCCGTAAAATTCCGAAGTTATGGGAGGAAGTCAATACCGACGGTACCTGTGATGCCTTGATTCCACTGAATAACGGCGACATTAATGGGATTTTGGGAGTCTGTGTCAGTGAGCCGAACGTCAGAGCAATCGATTATTGGGTGGCGGTGGAAAATGTAAATGGAGAATCAGGAAAATTTGAAACTTTAGACATTCCAGCATCAAAATGGGCGGTATTCGAGGTGCATGGCGCGATGCCACATGCGATGCAGGACGCGTGGAAAAAAATCTACTCGGAGTGGTTCCCATCAAGCGGATATGAGTACGGCGGTATCGCCGAGTTCGAACTATACCCCGCAGGAAACGCATATGAACCTAATTATTATTCAGAAATTTGGATTCCAGTGAAGTAAGCTGTGAGCCCCAAGGAGTTTCCTTGGGGCTTAGTTAGTCAATTCCCAACTGGAAAGTAATGACTTTATAGCAAAGACCCAAAGAATATCAATCTATGGGATATTTTATTTTTATGGGCAATAGCCTCGTTTCTATGGTCAATATTTTATTTCCATGGCCGTTATTCAATATCTATGATTATTAGAGTAATCTCCAAACCGCACTAAACAAAAATTCGACGGAAATTTTCGAAAAATATATAATGGAAACAGTGAATTACAAAAAGTGAGGTGACTCATATGAATCTACATTATCAAGAATACGGGGATACGAGTGCGCCTCTGATGGTCTTTTTACACGGCGGTGGGGTGAGTGGATGGATGTGGGATGCACAGGTCCACTATTTCACCCAATACCATTGCCTTGTTCCGGACTTACCAGGCCATGGGAAAAGCATCGCAATTCCCTTCTCTATTAAAGACAGCGCAGAAAGAATCATAAACTTAATCGTAGAAAAATCAAACGGAAAGAAAGTAATCCTGATAGGATTTTCCTTAGGTGCTCAAATTACCGTGCAGCTGTTAAGCATGAAACCTGATCTAATCGATATTGCTATCATTAATAGTGCCCTTGTACGACCGATGACATCTGCAAAAAAATGGATTCGCCCGACGTTTAAACTATCAGCTCCACTTATTAAGAAAAGATGGTTTTCCAAACTCCAAGCAAAAACACTATATGTCGGCGATGATTATTTCGAAAAGTACTACGAGGAAAGCTACCAAATCACAGCCGACGGTCTGACACGTGTCTTGGAAGAGAACATGTCGTTCACAATTCCAACTGATTTTCAAAAAGTGAACTCCAACATATTGGTGACAGTAGGCGAACAAGAAAAGTCGATGATGAAAAAGTCAGTCAATGACCTCGTAAAAGCAAATCAACATGTTACAGGTGTCCTTATACCAAATATGGGACACGGTGTTTCGATGGCGATGCCGGACTTTTTCAATCAGATGGTCGAAGAATGGATCAATAAAAGGGAAGTACCAAGAGATTGTAAAATAATAGAAAAGGAGTAGCTTAAATGAACCTAACACATATTCGACTTTTAGTAGACAACTATAAAGAATGTTTTCTATTTTATAGAGACATACTAGGATTTGAAGTTTCGTGGGGGGATGAAGATTCACGTTATGCTGATTTTACTAGTATCGGCGGGGTAAAACTTGGTCTCTTTGAAAGAGAACAAATGATAGCAGCAATTGGTGCTGAATATACAGCACTTGTAGAAAATCAGGACAAAACAACATTGATTTTTAAAGTGGACAGTGTTGAGAATACATATGAAAAAATGAAAGATAAACTAGAATTCATCACAAAGCCACACGAGCAAGTCGACTGGATGCTGAAGGTTGCCCATTTCCGAGATCCAGCCGGCAACCTCATTGAAATCTACGAAAATCTTTAAACAAAAGAAGGAGAGCTGACCATGCATTATGGCTGGGTTGTGGTTTGGATTACATTCGTTGCAGTACTAATCGCGGCGGGGATTCGCTCAATTACCGGAGTCATTATCATTCCGCTTGAGCAAGAATTTGATTGGAGCCGTTCTTCCATTTCATTTGCATTTGCCATTAATCTAATACTTTATGGAATTTCCGGACCATTCATTGCAGCAGGACTTGAGAGATTAGGTGTCCGCAAAATCATGTCCTATTCGATGATCTTGTTAGTTATCGGTTTAGTAACCAGTCTCTTCATGGCACATATTTGGCAGCTCCATCTCATTTGGGGAGTTATTATTGGCATCGGTTCGGGCATATTTTTATCCGTACTTTCTGCTAATATCGCAACGATTTGGTTTGAAGAGAAGCGTGGAATGGTTCTAGGATTACTTATGGCCGCAACCGCAGCAGGACAAATGATTTTTTTACCATTGTTATCCTTTTTAACGGAGGAATATTCCTGGAGAGTGGGAATGGCTGTGTTCATTGGACTCGGTCTCCTAGTAACTCCGATCATCTTAATTTGGATGAAGGATCACCCTCGTGATAAAGGACTTCTTCCGTACGGAGCGACTAAGGAAGAGACAAAAGATAATAATAAAAAGAATCCAATCACATCAGCTTTTGAGGTACTCTGGATTGGAATGCGCTCAGGACCTTTTTGGTTATTATCGGGTAGTTTCTTCATTTGTGGTTTATCTACCGCAGGACTTTTAGGTACACATTTTATCCCAGCCTCAACCCATCACGGGATTCCTGAGGTCCATGCAGCAAGTATATTCGCATTCATGGGGGTTTTTAATATCATCGGAACTATGGTTGCGGGCTGGCTATCCGATCGTTTTGACAACAGATGGCTCTTATTTTGGTTTTATGGGCTTCGTGGTGTCTCATTACTTGTGTTGCCATACGCACTGCAGATGCAATCATATGTGATGCTTATCTCATTTGCCGTATTTTACGGTTTAGACTGGATTGCTACTGTGCCCCCAACGGTAAGACTCGCAGCCGACTTTTTCGGAAAGGAAAATGGACCGATCGTATATGGCTGGGTGTTTGCAGCACACCAAATTGGATCAGGTGTTGCGGCGTATTTAGGGGGCTATTTTTACGAGGTCTTCCATAGCTACACGATCACGTTTATATCTGCAGGAGTCCTTTGTATTGTCGCAACACTGTTTGTTTTAATTATAAAAAAACAAGCCGCAATCGTCTCACAAAGTACGGAGATGACGGTAGGTAAGTAAGGAGGGAATCTATGAAATTATGTTTGCATTGCGAATCAGATATGCTTGTAAAAAAGAACTTTTTTATGTTCAAAATTCCGGCTGCGATCCTAATGCTTTTAGTCCCATACGGATTCGTAATTTGTTGGCTGCCATTTTTAATACCGCCAAACTACGCATGTAAAAAATGCGGAAGAGAATTTCGTAAAGTAAAAGAGGTAGATTGGCGAGAATTTGAAAAAATGAAGCAGGAAAAAGAAGAAGGTCATTGACATGATGTATGTAGGGGTCATCTTAGCTCTTGCACTCATTCGTTGGGATCAAAAGAAGTTACATGTAAAAACCTTTTTAATAGAAGCCATTTTTGTATGTCTCTTCGTTTTCATCTGGCAATTTATTAAGACTTTTATTACAAATAAACTTAATAAGACACAGGAAAAACAACGGAAGCCTTCACCCCCGTTGTTTTTTGTTCTCCACGATCGCTTGTTTAATCAACGCTTTGCAGCACATGATAATTCCCGACAAAAATGCCGTGATGGTGTAAGCAAAGGGCAAATAGAAAAAACAAAACAGAGTGGAGACAAACAACCAAATCAACCAAAAGAGTAACTCTTTATTCTTAGGATGAGTTCACTTTTTCTGCATTTAGGATATGATCACTAATCACCTTACCTAGAGCCTCAACGGTATTTTTTAATTCCTTCATATCGTTATCGACTCCGCCAATCTCGATGAGTATGGAGTTCTCCGCTAAATCCTGATTGTACACACCATTCCCTTGATTCAATCCCTTGGCAACCACACCCCTACTGATTCCTGGAAACTGTGATTCGATTGCCTTGTCTAGAGATTCGGCTAATGCATAACTTTTTTCAAAGTTATCACTTGCTTTTCCAACTACAAATAGAACTTTTGCATATGGTTTATTGTGAATGGAAACTGATGTCACATCTTTTCGCATACTATCACGGTGAAGATCGACTACAAAGTCGATGTTTGAGTCATTTGCCATTGCTGATTGGACGATTCCTCGTGATAATGCATACGCTTGGGTAGTTCCCCAGCCTTTTTTCTTCAACTCTTGCCCGATATTGGTTGTATCGACTACAGAACCAATTCCGTATTTTTTTAACTCCTTACCTAAAAGATCGCCCACAAGTGTAATATTTGTTTTTGAATCAACTGCTTTGTTCATATCGGGGTCGCCTGCAAGTCCAAGAAGCGGCAAGTAGGATTCATAACTATGTGAGTGATAAATGAACACCTTTTTATCGGTTACTAGATTCACAGGTGGTGTTTTCGGGTCCTCTTTATTTAGTTCTTCTAATTCCTTCTGAGCCATTTCCCTTTCTTGTAGTAGAACATCTAAAGGTGGTGCTGATTCGTATGGCAGATTGGTGAAATCTGTGCCGTCCCTAGGAATCAGAATTTCAGTATGGTACATCGAAAAACCAGGGAGTTCTTTACCGAAAAAACTACGTAAATCACCATACTTAAATTGAAGCGTAGATTCCACTATAATTTTAGCGAAAGATTCGTGTTCTTCATTTAAGGTTTGTCCGAAATAAGCATTCTCAAATTCAAGCAATGTAACAAAAAATTCGTTTGGAAGGGTTCGAATGTTAATATCAAAGTGTTGAAAATTAATCCATTCTTTTTTGAAAGTGGATATGCTTGAAGCAGCTGAGAAACATATGATTACCGTAAAGATAAACATTAAGGCGATTTTTGAAATGTAAATTGGCCCATATTCAGAACTTTTCATGATATCCGTCCTTTATCCAAGCATTAACGAGCAGTAAACCCACGTTGAAAAGTGATTGAAGTTTCACTTTATGGCTTTTGGACATATATATGAACAATAGGGCGGAATTAGAATCGATTTCAAATGAAAAAAGCATGGCGAGCCATGCTTTGTCTGTGTATCTTATTTATCTTCTCTTAACAAATACTCATTGCCATCTTGATCATAAAAGTTAAACATCGTGCCAAACGGCATTCTTAACATTTCCCCAACCTTTACGTCATTTTGCTTCATTTTTTCATAAGCTGCATCAATGTCGTTAGTGCTAAAAAGCACAGATGGATGTGAAACCTTTGATGGATTGTGCTGTTCCATAGCAGCCTTTGAATAGAGAACTAACGTCGTGAATTCATCTTCACTAGGTCCAACTTCAATCCAGGAAAATTCTGGTCCCATCGGTTGCTCAAGTTTTAAAACAAAACCCAGTTTGTTGACCCAAAACTCCTTTGCTTGCTCTTGGTCTTCCACATAAACAGTAATTTTTCCAATTTTATTAATCAATGCTATCACCTGTTTTCATTAGATTCTTCCAACTCTTTAGTGACCTTCACCGTTTCCGAAATTACTACCCGTTACATCTGCCATATTTTCGATTGCGATCAACGCACTTGGATCAATATCATGTGCAATTTCCCTTAGTGTGGAAAGCTCAATCCGGCTAACGATTGTATAAATGATCTTTTTAGGTTCATTGGTGTAGGCCCCTTCACCATGAATAAAGGTAACCCCACGCCCCATAACCTCATTTAATTTAGTCGCAATCTCGTCAGGCGAGTCTGAAATAATCGTGACTGATTTTAATTCTTCGATACCTTCAACCACAATATCAATCATTTTAAAAGCAATGTAATACGTAATAATCGAATACATAGCCGTTTCCCAGCTGAATACGAGCAAGGCAGCAAGGATAAAAATAAACACGTTCATGATCATGACTGTTTGTCCAACTGATACTGGTCGCTTCTTGCTTACAATGATGGCCAAAATTTCAGTACCATCTAATGCGCCACCAGTACGGATAACCAATCCGACACCTGTTCCTAAAATAACCGCGCCAATCACCGTTGCTAAAAATAAATCATCCGTTACGGGTTCAAGATGATGTAAATAGGCTGTAAACGCAGATAATACTAAAACACCAAACAACGTATGTAAAGTAAACTTTGTTCCCATTTTTCGATATCCAAGAATGAGGAACGGGATATTTAAAACAATAAGAAAGATACTCATTGGAACTCCAAATATCTTGGACGCAATGATGGAGAGTCCAATAACCCCACCATCCAAAATATCATTTGGTACTAAAAACAATTCCAATCCAAAGCCCGCGATAAGAGCCCCAATGGTAATCATAATGAGTTGTTTAATTTCAGTTAATACACGTTTTTTCTTTGTTTTTACCACAAAAACCAAGCCTTTCAATTTCAAGATAGATTTTCCTTTTTAATATTACCACAATCATAGGTTAGCTTACAGGATTTGAAGGAATTTAATACCTTTATGTGGAAAATAGAAATACAACCTTTTTTATCGGATTTGAAAGGAGCAAAAATGCAAATAAACAATTTTGAAGAGTACGAGGATCCGATTCTATACGACCAAGAAAACGACCCTTATCAAGACGACGTGACATTTTTACAAAAAGGGGCTGCGAAAGTGAGCGGTCCAATCATTGATTTAGCGTGCGGAACTGGTCGTGCAACAATCCCCCTTGCGAAAGCAGGGCATACCCTTATTGGGGTGGACATACATCATGGCATGCTGACTCAAGCTAAAATGAAAACCGAAAATACAAGTCTAAACATAGAGTGGATTGAACAGAACTGCACGAAGCTTCAAATAGATATAAAAAGTCCATTTATTTATATCGTTGGAAATTCATTTCAGCATTTTCTTACAAATGAAGCTCAGGACCAGCTATTACATTCCATTTATAACCACCTTGAACAAGAGGGGATTTTCATCTTTGGCACGAGGTTCCCTAGTCCCGATGAATTGCTTCAACAGTCGACCGAGGAATACTGGCGGAGTTATATGGACGAAAACGGAAAAAGAGTAGATGTTTACACGATTAGTAACTATGACACGATTCAACAGGTTCAACACTATATAACCATTAGAAGACAACGGGATGATAGCGGCAATACGATAGAAGAAAAGAAAACAAACATCAAATTGCGATATGTATTCCCTCAAGAAATGGACCGACTCTTAAAAGGTAACGGATTTGAGATTTTAGCAGTTTACAAGGATTGGAACGAAACACCGCTGACCGAAGATAGTCATCAAATGATTTATGTATGTAAAAGGAAGTGACAAAGTGGTCGTAACGAAAAAATTAGCCCAAACCTTAGAAACATCTGAAATCGAGATGTTGAATTCAAGATTAAGCACGATACAAGCAATCGAAGGAAATCCGATGGACGTTGAAATAGAACAGTTTGGAAATGCCACAGCCTTTTTAGTTAAGAACATTCCCGGACCATCATTCAACACAGTAAAGGGTTTATCTGATGGAGATGAAGATTACATCGAACAAATCATTCACTTTTACAAACAAAAAGACATTCCGGTTCGATTTGAACTAACCCCTGGTCATGTTTCATCTGAATTTCTTACATACCTGAGTAACAAAGGTTTTTATCAGTATGACTTTCATACAACCCTTTATTCAGAACTTGATTCACTTTCTGAAACCGACTATCCTTCGAAAATCTCAATTCGAGATTTTCAAAGAGATGAATTTGATTTATTCGCCGAAATTTATACAAAAGGATTTGGGATGCGTGCCTTTTTAAAGGATGGGGTTTCCATAAACAATCAAATTCTTTACGACCATGAAAATTGGTCATTCTATCTTGCAAGTTTTGACGGTAAACCAGCTGGGAGTGGGGTTTTATTTACGGGAAATGGCATTGGAACCCTCGCATCTGCAACGACATTGCCGGAATATCGTAATCAGGGTATTCAAACAGCATTAATTAAGCAGCGTTTCCAAAAAGCGTTGGAACAAGAGTGCGGATTGATTGTTGGCCAGGCAAGATTCGGTTCTGTTAGTCAAAATAACATGGAACGAGCAGGAATGAGAATAGGTTATACAAAAGCAATTTGGATCATGAGATAAAGGGGAGATAACAATGGCAAGGAGGTATTCAAAGATCCAATATCCTGTTTTAAAAAATAGAGCAACGATAGGTGTAACAGCACCTTCATCTGGAGTAGAAAAAGAACTGCATGAACTTGTTAAATCAGCATGTAATCGTTTCGAACAGAAGGGTTTTAACATCATTTGTGGTGATACAGTTTGGACACAAGAAAAAGCAAAGTCTGCTCCAGCAACAAAGCGAGCGGCAGAGTTTAATGACATGATGAAAAATGAGGCGATCGATTTTATTATTCCTCCCTGGGGTGGAGAATTACTGATCGAGATTTTAGAGTATATTGATTTCAACCACATCCAAAACAAGTGGATACTTGGCTACTCGGATACTAGTCTTTTACTATTGGCTATCACATTAAAAACGGGAATAGCAACTGCCCATGGAACAAACCTAATTGATTTAAGAGGGAAGTATTCCGATCAGACAACTGCTATGTGGCAGACAGTTTTATCAACAAAAAAAGGAGAAACAGTCACTCAATACTCATCAGAAAAATTCCAAAAGGAATGGCAACATGATCAACCAACTCCTCATATTTTTCATCTAACGGAGCCTACGTACTGGAAGTCGACTGAAACTGGTAAAACAAATGTATCGGGAAGATTCCTCGGAGGATGTATTGATATAATCAGGCATTTAATAGGTACACCTTATGGGGATGTTAAGAATTTTAGAGAGACTTATATTCAGGGAGATTCTTTGATTTGGTATTTTGAAAATTGTGAGTTATCGACGACAGACATTCGTAGAACACTGGTTCAAATGAAGTTAGCAGACTGGTTTGAAAATACTTCGGCAATCTTGTTTGGACGAAGTTCAGCCAATACACCAGTAGAAAATTATACGGTAGAAGATCTCTATCAAGAACTTTCAGAAGAACTTCAAATTCCAATTGTTTATGATGTTGACTGTGGCCATGTTCCACCACAAATTACGTTTATCAATGGAGCGTATGCTGAAATTGAAGTTGAAAATGGAAAAGGGATAGTTGTACAAACGTTTAAATAACATAAAATAGTCATTAACCAGCTAATTAAAGGCTACTTTTACTCATGGATGTTTTTTTATTACTACTAAAATACGAATCACACAAAAAGTCGTATTTAAAAATGTTAATATCGATTTAGGGGGAGGAAAATCATTTGTATTACGATAGCATCGGTGCCGTGATTTATATGTTGTTGATTTGGTGGGCTGTGTTTTTGTTTTTCCAACGGATTAATAACCGTTATCCAAAAAGCAATCCGTGGAAGAAGGATATCATTTTAACATTCGTCCAATCATTAGTAGTCACACTTGTGTTTCCATTAATCTTGATGATTTTTATATAACCGATTATTGTGAAGTCATTTTCTTCGAAAGTGACTTTTTTCCTACTATTTTAACTATTTTTTAGAAAAAGTGCGATAATTATGAGCTGATATCGTCTTATGTTATAGAAGGAAAATAAATTGGGGAGAAAATTTGGATATGAGAGAGAAAGAGATCATTTCAGATTGGTTCCATCAATATAGCGATGACATTTATAATTTCCTGTTGTATCGATTAGGAAAGGCAGATGTAGAGGATTTGGTTCAGGAGGTTTTTATAAAAGCCATGAAGGGGCTTCATGCCTTTAAAGGGAACTCTCATCCAAGAACTTGGCTCTACAGTATTGCAAGGAACATTGCGATTGATGAAATCAGGAGGAGAAATCGAAACAAATGGAGAACGATGCTGTCTTTTGATTCTAGTCACGAACCTAGGACGGACCAAACGCCAGAGGCAGTTCTTCATTTATCCGAGGAAAACAGGTTACTGTATGAGGCCATTCAATCCTTAAAATCTAGTTATCGGGATGTCATCATTTTAAGAGGCATTAAGGGACTGTCTGTTCAGGAAACAGCTGAGATTTTACAATGGAGCGAAAACAAAACGAGGTCGACCTATCATCGAGCTAAAATGGCACTAAAGCAACGGGTAGGAGGTGCTACATATGAATGAACATTTGGAAAATCAACTGCGATCAATGCCGACAGCTAATCTGAGTCTCCAAGATAAAAAAAGGATCCACGATACATTGATGAGTTTCGAGGAACACCCTGTTCAAAGGACATGGAAAAAGTTGAAATGGGCGTTATCTACGATTGGGGGTCTTGTGGCAGCTGCACTGTTAGCCTTTTTCATTTGGACTGTGCCACAAAATCCATTTACTGACCAGGAGACTTTTTTAGGGGCAGAACAATTAAAAGAAATCGAGGAATTGAACGACGTTGAAAGGGCTATAAAGTTACCAACCTATGCACCGTTTAAAATTGATAAGATTGAATTTTTTCAACAATATCTAGGACCAAAGGATTTTGGTAATGGAGAGGGGGAACCAACACCACTAGAACCTGTTGATCCTAAACTTTATGTCCAAAACATTAGTTATCTTTCAAATGAGGAGCCTTTTCAGGGTATTCATCTGATCATTGCAGATAGCAATGCGGAAGAAGTAGCTAGAAAAGGATATGAACCTATTGAATTGAAGGATGGAATCACAGCATATTATTTTAATAACGGGAATGCTCAAATGATGTATTGGTCAGATAATGGGGTAAATTATCACTTAAATGTTATTGTCGAAAACAAAGACAAAACAAGCTTCCGAGAAGAACCAATCCCAATAGAAGAAATGATCAAGATTGCAGAGTCATTTAGAGTTTATAAAAAGTAAATCTGTAAAAAGGGGGATGATTTTTTGTACTTACTTTTAATGGCCTTATATGCAATTGGTATTGGGGCAGTCGGTTGTTCTATCTTTATGCTCATGGTGCAGAAAGACAAAAAGAAGGCTTTGGTAATCGGGATAATTGGACTTTTTCTTATTATAGGTGCCATGGTTTCTAATAAACTACGTCCTTCCTACGAAAAAGAAAGTTCGATTTTGGTAGAAGAAATGGCTGTTACAGACGAAAAAAATAGCGATGGACTTTATGTGTGTAGGGTCAATGACCCCTATACAATGTTCCAGTATTTCGACGAAAGTAAAGGTAAGGCTGAAGAATTTTGCTCGCAGTTTAAAGTGGGGGAAAGGTATGATATCAAATACCGCTTTAAATCAGGGACTTATACAATAGTAGAAGTAAAATAATTTAATAGACAATTTTTCTCCAAATTTTTTTGAACTTGACCCTCAAACTAAGAAAAGCCTACTCGAATTATGTAACGAAAGGTTTGGTGGGCTACATGAATGAACATGCTATAAAATTTAGTTATGATGAAATCGACCAACTTATCGAAGCGATGGATAAAGATGTGTGGAAAGATATAAAATGGAAATTTGTGACTGACGAAGAAATGGAATCTTTATTAAGTACCCCCTAACCGATTGGTTTAGGGGATTTTATTTTTAAAAAGATGCTGGTTCCCATTCGAATTTTTCGTCCTCAATGAAATTTATCAGTTCATTTTCATCTAGGATAAAATACTTATTGTCTACTATTCTGATATCATCCTCTGAAAAGGTTACGGTGTGCAGATCCGTATTTGTGTGAATCATTAAAATAAAATCAAGACCTGGGTTTGCTGAATTTGACTTTCTAAGTTCCATTTTTGAAGGTAGGGTTGAAAACTTTTCTATACTATTTTGATCAATTATGGTTGCCTGTTCACGAGAGAACTCCTGATTGCCACCACTTACTGTCCGTAAAATTTCAATTTTAGAGATCTTCTCATTTTCTAGCATATCCTGTAATTCTGTACCGAAAGTGGTATGTGTAAGTCTTTCGTCTATAAAAAAGATGCCCCAAGTACCAACAACGCCCACTATCAATAGTTGTAAGGACAACCGATACTTCTTTCCCTCTACATACTTCCATTCCATGAATGCTTGGAATCCCCAGTGCATGATTAATACTAAAATGATAAACCATTTAATGGTATCCGTATCATTATAATCAATCACAAAAAGACCAATAATTGCTGGGATTAAAATAAGAATGCTACCCACCCGATATGTAACACTTCCATCAGACTCCATGACATCATAACCAGGTTCTAACCTTTTTCCTACCAATCTATCAACGAAACTGAGCAGGAGTAAAAACAGTACCAAAATGATCCACATACGCTTACCTCCGAGTTAAAAACTGGTTCCTTAGTCCATTATATGAATGTATGGGTAAATATTCCAGAAAAAGTTAAGCGTAATTTTTGTACAAATCCGTCTAACATGTCAAAATAACAGATAATAAGGACTATGAAGATATCGAATCAGGAGTGAACGTAAATGAGTTCTCATTTTAAAAGAAATATTAAAGATCATTGGTATGTAAAATACAACAATAATGGCTTCCCACATGTTCAGCAAGGCTTTGTGCTGCCTCCGAATCGGTTTGAGGATTTTGATCCGTTTGTGCTAATGGCAGAGGATTGGTATAAGCATGGAGCATTTCCAGACCACCCTCATAGGGGGTTTCAAACGATTACGTATGTCATTGACGGACGATTAGAGCACGTTGATAATCATGGCGGTAATTCCATTTTAGAAGCAGGGGACATCCAGTACATGAATGCTGGGAGTGGTGCGAGACATGCAGAGGAACCAGTTGATCATGACATCGCGCATACCCTTCAACTTTGGTTGAACCTTCCGAGTTCATTAAAAAACACAAAAACTTCTTATCAAAATGTTTATCTAGAGGATGTTCCATGTGTTAAAGTTAAAGGTGGAGAACTAAAAGTCTACTCCGGTGAAATTGCGGGTGTTAAAGGACCAATGAACAGTTTAGTGCCAATCACAATGACCGAAATATCGCTTGCAAAAGGAGCAACCTACAAACATATTTTTCCGGAAAATCATAATGCGTTTGTTTACGTGCTTTCTGGTGAGTTAGAGCTTGGTGAAAATAAGACAAGCTTGAAAAAAACAGGTGCAGCAACCCTTACCTTCAATGAAAATGGTGAATACAAAAGAGAATTTATCATGAAAGCAAGTAGCCGTGCTAAAATCCTTGTTTTCTCTGGTGTTCCACTAAGGGAAGAGATTGTTGCATATGGTCCATTTGTCATGAACTCCATGGAAGAAATCCAACAGGCATACCGTGATTTTCATGCAGGAAAATTTGGCCCACCTGCAAAATTAAAGGAGATTAATAACAATGGCGAATAAAGTAATTGTCTATACGACAAATGATTGTGTGGAGTGTACTTTTGTAAAAAAGGTCCTCACTGAAAATGGGATTCCTTTTGACCTCCGCAATATTGCAGAAAATGAAGTCTATCAGAAGGAAGTTGAACGGTATGGATTTTTAGGCGTACCTGTAACAGTTGTGGGAGAACGTGCTGTTAAAGGCTTTACTCCTGAACTGATTAAACTGTTAGAACCATTAAAAAAGGATTAAACTGGTAAATGTGGGGAAGCCTATATAGAAAATCACATTTTGTATTTGAAGGAATAAAATATGGGATCAAAATTAATGGGTGAAATGATGGAGAAAATTAAAAGTTGGGCAAAGAATTTAAAAAGACAAATATTCATTTTATACTTGGCATACAAGGATGAACGAGTGCCTTGGTATGCGAAGCTTTTTACGGCTGGAGTAGTGGCGTATACTTTCAGTCCTATCGACCTTATTCCTGATTTCATTCCAGTCCTTGGGTACCTGGATGAGGTCATTCTTGTTCCAATTGGAATTATGTTTGCCATGAAAATGATCCCAAAGGACGTCATCATGGACTGTGAAGTGAAAGCGGAAGAATTAATGAAAAACGGCAAGCCGAAAAATTGGATTGCAGGGTCACTTATCATTCTACTGTGGACACTCTTGTTCATCTGGATTTCCATAAAAGCATACCAATATTTTCAGTAAACCTGCATTTAGGAGTAAATGCGGGTTTTGTTTTTAAAAAAAGGATAGAAAAGATTTATTGCTGATAAAACACATAATAAGGTCGACAAAATAGAATAATTGACGATGGACATCTATAAACCGTTTAAAAAAGCGCTACCACTTATCAAATTATTATGATTAATTTTACTTCTACCTGATGTTTATGATGTTTTTACGTGGTATAATGATAAAAATGAAGAATTAGAGTTTATTCGGTTTACCTTAACAAATGAGGTAAGCTTGGGATGTCGGAGCCTTTGCTAACTACTGGATGAACTATACCTTTTAACTGGCTTAGAAATAGCCTATAATTATCATATAATATTAAATTTTTAATCTATAATAATTGCCGTCTAGAAATGGCAAAGATGGAGACGAAAAAGAGCTTGTCCGACATTGGTGAGCATATTTTTTGTGACCGCATACATCTTTTTTTGTCTAAATTTTAAGAAGAAAAGGTTGATAAACATGAGCAACATAGAAACTAAAACAGATGTTATATTAATCGGCGCTGGGATCATGAGTGCGACATTAGGAACACTCTTGAAGGAATTAGTGCCTGAATGGAACATTACCGTTTTTGAAAAGCTCGACAAGCCAGGAGAGGAAAGCTCTCACGAAATGAATAACGCTGGGACAGGTCATGCAGCACTGTGCGAGCTTAACTACACCGTTGAAAAACCAGACGGTACATTAGATATTACAAAAGCCATTAATGTAAATGAACAATTCCAGATTTCCAAGCAATTCTGGGCACATCTTGTGAGGAACAATCTCATTCGCAACCCACAGGATTTTATCATGCCACTGCCACACATAAGTATGGTGCAAGGTGAAAAAGATGTCGCCTTTTTAAATAAACGTTTTGAAGCGCTGTCAAACAATCCATTGTTTAAGGGAATGGAATATTCAGAGGATCCTGAGAAATTAATGGAATGGATACCACTTATTGTGAAGAATCGCACATCTACAGAGCCAATCGCCGCTACAAAGGCTGACTCTGGTACGGATGTTAACTTTGGAAATTTAACACGCATGTTGTTTGACCACTTAAAAACTAAAAACGTCAAAATTAATTACAATCATAGTGTCAAAGATGTCAAACGTTCAAGCGACGGGTTATGGGATTTAAAAGTGAAAAATCTAGGTAACGGCCAAGTTGAACACCATAAAGCAAAATTTGTCTTTATTGGTGGCGGGGGCGGAAGCCTGCATCTTCTTCAGAAATCTGGCATCCCGGAAGGAAGACATATTGGCGGATTCCCAGTTAGCGGAATTTTCATGGTATGTAATAATCCAGAAGTCATTGAACAGCACCATGCGAAGGTATACGGAAAAGCAAAGGTCGGTGCGCCGCCGATGTCTGTTCCGCATCTTGACACAAGATACATCAACAACAAAAAATCATTGCTGTTTGGACCATTTGCGGGCTTCTCACCAAAATTCCTAAAAACGGGTTCAAACTTGGATCTGATCACATCCGTAAAACATGATAATTTGTTAACTATGTTAGCTGCAGGTGTAAAAGAAATGTCGTTAACTAAGTACTTGATTCAGCAAGTCATGCTAACGAAGGAACAGCGCATGAATGAATTGCGTGAATTCATCCCGAACGCTAAGAGCGAAGATTGGGACTTAGTAGTGGCTGGTCAACGTGTTCAAGTCATTAAAGACACCGAAGCCGGCGGCAAGGGAACGCTTCAATTCGGTACCGAAGTTATAACCGCAGCTGACGGTTCAATTGCTGCCTTACTAGGTGCGTCACCAGGTGCATCCACCGCTGTTCATGTTATGCTTGAAGTGATTAAGAAGTGCTTCCCAGAGCATATGTTAGAATGGGAACCTAAAATCAAAGACATGATTCCTTCATTTGGGCTATCCCTGATGGAACACCCAGATCTTCTAGAAAAGATTAATTCTTCTGCAGACGAGGCACTGGGCCTTGTCGAAAAAAAAGCAAAGAAGGAAAAGGAACTTGTCCTAAATTAGTCCTTTAAGACAAAAAGAACCTTCAATCTCGATTGGGATTGGAGGTTTTTTAATGTGAAAAATCCGAACCAACAAGCGGAACGGATTTTTCATTTAACTCAATTCAAATTAATTTTTGACGTCTCTAAATTGATGGTTTGCTTGCCAATTTTATACGAGGGCTTCACCTCGATAAACTTCGGTGGATTTTTACTATCTATATCAAAGATAATGGTTGAATTTGAAACACTATTTAAAGAAAGTTTTTCACCTTGATCATCAACAATATCAACCCGTAAATTTTCGCCTTCAACTCCAGCTGTTTTTAACTCTTCATAGGTTAAAAGTGCATTTGTTTTTCCAATGTTTAAATCTTTGACATGTAGACTATAGTCGTGATTTGTTGAATATAATGTTTGGTTCAGTTCAATCTCCCTAGAAGGCAATTTTTCAACAGAAAGGTTAAAAGACCATTCGCCCTGAACCCCGGCCATATGGGTAAATGTAATCGGGAGTGTTAACTTGTCAGGATTTTTCACATTGCGGGTTTCTAATATCATCGCACCGACATAGGCGTTTCCTTGTCTTGTTAATGTCCCCATAACGCCTCCCCATGTAGATTCATCCTTCCCGTCAAACATCTCAAAGGCATAGCCAGCCTCAGGTCCTGTTTCTCCGCCAAATGTATCGGATAAGCTTTCACCAGTTGCTTTAAAGGTTATACCAACATAGGAACCATCATAAAAAATCGATGTAATACTCATTTTAACGCTATTATTTTCAACAGTTTCATTAATCTCCGTAATCAATTGTTCGGCTGCCAAATCCTGACCGGCGGGCATTTGATAATTTTCGTAAATGCTTCCTAAGATTGGAACTTGTGCTAGAACCTGATTGACAGGTGAGAACATAAAACCTGACGCAAGGAGTATAGCTGCTGCTCCACTCGTGAGAAGGGATGTGCGTTTTAATGGCTGTATGTATTTTCTTTTTTGACGGAACCCTTCTCCGCGCTTAATCCCTTTTTCGATTGCCAAATGCAGTTCTTTTGTTGGTATCTCTATTTCGTTAAATAAATCTTTTTCCATAATAATCAGCCCCTAACGTATTTCTTAATTCAGCTTTCGCACGACGTAAATAGGTTTTAATCGTTGATTGTGGCTTATCAAGAATTGTAGAAATTGTCCGAATCGGTAAATCATAATAATAGAAAAGTAAAATTGCATTTCGATAGTTTATGTTTAGCGAGTCAAGCGCCTCTGATAAATCGATGGATAGGTTCAACTCAGGCGCTTTACTAGACTCAATGAGATAATCGAATGTTTCTTCAGGTAGATGTACAATCTTCTTTTTACGTGCAAGTTCTTTGTAGGCTGAACGCATTAAGATTTTCACTAGCCATGTACTGAAAAAAGCAGGCGATTCCAATTGGTGTATTGAAATATAGGCTTTGTAGGTAGCTTCTTGTATGACATCAAGTGCATCCTCTTTGTTGCGCATATGGAGATATGCAATTTTATATAATTTTTCACTTTCCAATTTAATAAGTTGTTCAAATGCGTATTTGTCACCTGTAATGGCCAACTCAACTAGTTTTGTAGAATACGACATTCGCTAACCTCCTTTCACCTATTAGAGGCAGGGCATAGACTAAAAAGTTTCAAAAAAATAATTTATTTATTGTACTATATCATTTTGTCGAAAAACAAACTTCCTGATGTACACTTTTCTTTGAAGGATGAATCCTTAAAATGTTGAATTTTATAGGATAGTACATATCCTTTTTGAATAAGTTGGTCAATACATTTTACCAGAAATTGAAAAGTTTATTGCAGGAATCAGAAAAGAGTGAAAGAAACTTAATCAAGCAAATGAAAAAATCGTTGTGTTGTTAAAAGATATAAAGGAAGGAGAGAAAATGATGATTAATAGTCTAAAGCAACATCTAAAAAAATTAGAGGAAAAGCACATAAACATTGCAGTTCGGAAAAGTCGCGAGGAGTTAGATCAAATACTGGCAGATGATTTTTTTGAGATTGGTAGCTCTGGTTATATGTTTGATAAAAAAGAATGCCTAGAGTCTGGGATGGCATTAACGGAAATGTCTCTCCATAACTATGAGATTTATCCGCTGGCACCCGATGTTGTTTTAACTACATATTTCATTGTCGATAAAACGAGGAACCGAAATACCCTCCGAAGCTCCATATGGAAATTAATGGATGTGAGATGGCGATTGTATTTTCATCAAGGTACAATCACGCCATTGAAGTTGAGTGAAGTACTAAAAGCCTAGGAATACTAAAGGCTAATTCCTAGGTAGAGTGTCATTATTTTGTCTGAAAACGTCTGTGAGTGCTATAATGAACACGAATATTTTACAGTATTAGGACGTGGTTTACATCTTTCAAGCAATTTTCCTTTTTATAATAGCAGGTATCGCTGAGATTGGTGGAGGCTATTTAATTTGGCTTTGGTTAAGGGAAGGGAAGCCCTTTTATTGGGGGATTGGTGGCGGAATAGCTTTAGCATTATATGGAGTGATTGCGACCTTTCAAACCTTTCCATCATTCGGAAGAGTGTATGCTGCCTATGGGGGTGTTTTTATCGTGCTCTCAGTTCTTTGGGGCTGGGGGATTGATAAAAAAACACCTGATTTTTACGATTGGTTAGGTGCAGGCATCTGTATTATTGGTGTATCAGTCATGTTATTTGCACCACGGCAATAATGAAAAGGCGTTGAGCTATGGAAGAATCAGCGCCTTTTTTCTTTTGTTTTCTTTTTGCGACTTTGAATTTTTTGAGAGAGTTCGAATGAAAAAAACACCTGCAAGAAGAGCAAGTAAATTTAATGAATCACCAAAATTAATCGTAAACTGAAAATTATTATTAACCCGTATATAGTTTCTATTATCCGACTTCGCATGTGCTACTTTTTCGTGGTTATCCAAAATCATCCCTCCAATTTATAAGACAGGCTATTGGTTGTCTTAATCCATTATATGGGGGAGTATGTACTTATATGCAGTGTGTGGGTACAAGGGTTCCAGATATTTTGATATTCAAAAAACAAGAACATATCACGTTTAATATGTTCTTGTTTTTGTGTGGTGTTTTTTAGAAGGAAGTTTTTGAATTAGCACCTAGGAAGGTAGCAAGCACCAATAATGATTAATAAAATAAACAATACAACGACTAAAACAAAAGTATTGTGACAAGGTGCGGGATAAGCACACCCATAACCATAACCATAGCTAGGCTCGATATATTCATAGCTAGGTGCTGCATAAGTTGGTTGAGGTGCTATATAAGTTGGATGTGGTGCTGCGTAAGCGCTTTGTAACGCATTTACGTTAGATATATTAAACTCCATACTCCATTCTCCTTTTCTTTATTGTGTAGGTTCCCTACAGTATACTCACCTAGTTTTAAATTGCCACGTTCCACAAAGAAAATGGGTAATTGTCCCGAACGTTCCAGGACTGTTACTTTAACTCCGTATTTTCGAGGAAGAGAGATGAAAAATAATGTAATATCCTGGTATTTATATGGTAGAATCGATAACAAATCCGTATATTTAGCTAACTATCAGTTTAAGTTGAGGTGTTGTAATGAAGGCTTATTGGTTTATCGTGGTACTTTTCTTTACCATATGGATAATCGTTTCACACCTATTTCCAGAACCAAGTTGGTGGTCAATTTTTTCATCCGATCGCTCAACTCATACTCCGCTCATAGAACAAATGTCTATCATCAAAGTATCCCTTAGCATATTTATTTTTATAGGATTGGCTTCCCTATTGAGACGCAAAATTCCAAAGTAAAATGGGAGAATAAGTGGATGGGTAATCGTATAGTCCTTCAGATAGGGTGGTTAGAATATTTTAACTAGAGATCGTGATCAGTTGGATAGAAATATCGGAATTTTGAAACTAAATGATGGTCGTAAACGTAATATCTTAGAAAAGGGTCATATCAACTCAAGTGGGGACTGGTTTGGGTGATGCCGTTTTGTATTTTATTTTTATGATTCCTATATATGCAGCGTTGATTTGGACCTATTTGTATCCGGAAGAAAGTATGTTATTAGGGCAAAGATGGATGTATAAAGAAGAACCGGAATTTACGGATGAGGCGATTCGCCACACGAATTTTGGAGCAATCTCAGGTATATTCCTGCTAACAATGGTGTTAGCTCTCTATCTTATTGATCATTTCGTGTTTCGCTTTATTCTCATTTTAGGATTCATTTCTTTTGTCATCATCGGTGGCTATAGACAGTTAAAAAGATATTTAGACTCCTAGAATAAAAATTGGAAATGAACGTAAAAAGGCTCATTTTTTGTAAGGGAATTTTGTATAATGTATTTATGCACTAAAGAGCATTTTACGGTGCTTTCTTTTATGAAAAAAGTGGAGGGGACAGATGAATGGAGAATGAGGTTTTTGTGGATAAAGAACAACCGGAAAAGCCGAAAGTGAAGATAGAGCGGAAAGAAGGGGAACCGACTGCAGCCTTTAAAGGAGCTTCATGGGCAGCGTTGTTAGTGGGTGTTTCTGCTTATCTCATCGGTTTATTTAACGCAGCCATGGAGCTTAATGAAAAAGGGTATTATTTTGCTATTTTAATATTTGGCCTCTACTCGGCAGTATCTTTGCAAAAAGCAGTGAGAGATAAAGAAGAGGGAATTCCAGTTACAAGTATTTATTATGGTATTAGCTGGGTAGCCTTGATTGTATCGATTTCATTAATGGGCATCGGTTTATACAACGCAGGAAGTATTGTTTTAAGTGAAAAAGGATTTTATGGAATGGCATTTGTTCTTAGTGTTTTTGCAGCCATCACCGTCCAAAAGAACATTCGAGATACACAAAAAGCAAGAGAAAGAGATTAAGAGAAAAAAAGGGCCATCCAAGTCTAAAGCCGATGGTCCTTTTGTGATTTGCGTTTTTTCTGTTTCCATAACAGGAACGGAACGCAACATAATAAAACGATTAGAATAATAGATATCGCTGTTAGAAACAAGGCGTCAGTCATAAGGAAATCTAAATAGTCTGCAGCATCTATTTCTTTGATATATACCTGATAGGGGTTATCAACATTATAGACGATTGGTATTTTATCCGTGTATTTGTTGTAGGTATGCCAAGTGACGCCTTTTACACTAAAAATAGTGTCTTGATTTTCAGGCTTATACAGCATGGAGATGTAATACTTGCTTCTGTTGTACGTTGATGTTCTTCTATCAAATCCATGTTCCATAATTCGGGCCGTTGTTTCAGCATGATTATTTCCAAAATATTTTTCATACCCATTTTCAATGGCTGATTTTGTGTCAGTAGAAAGAACGAAGAGAAGTGCCCAAATTAAGCCGCCAAATAGGAGAAGAGAAATAACGAAACCTGCCATTTTTTCAAGACGTATACGTCTTGAGATGGTAGCGAACCATTCTGATATGACTTTGATTTTGAAAAGCCAGTAAAGGATATATCCGATTGGATACAGACAAAAACAGATTAATAAGATATAAAACCAGCGAACTTCCTCTTTTAACATAGTCTCCGTGTAAAATTTTCCGTCTATTTCATAGCCGGGAATCGTATCTCCTACGTCCACCTTCTCAAATAGTTCACGAGAAATAGTTACCATTGAGTCATTATGTTTTGTAGGAATACTGCTCTCGGGTAAAGTTCCGATTTGGACTGAAAAGCTTGGGCCGACAAACAAATCGTTTATGACAAATTTACGCCAAATCCTTTCCTCGACCTGATTTCGTTCCGCTTCTTTAATAAATACCTTGTGTTCCTGAACGTTTTCGTAGATCGTATAAATAATAAATATACATGCTGCGAAGGCAAATAACTTTGGCCAGTTTAGTTGCTTCATGAAAAACTCCCTTAAATTTCCTTTTGATTTAAGTATATAAAACGCCCTTAATGAATAAAAGGGGTCTAACGTCACGGTTCTTTCTGACTAATTCGCGACCGATTGAAATGATATAATAGAGAATGGAAGTGCTATGATAAAATTGGATTTAAATGGAAAAATATTGTACTTGTGACTCAAAAAAAGTGTACATGACGCAAAAGTTGTGCTTGTGACGCAAAAAAAGTGTACATGACGCAAAAAAGCGTGAACCGACGCAAATATTTTGCCC
>NZ_JBALOV010000023.1:0-160 GCF_036965045.1 Bacillus sp. JJ1533
CCTACCTGCGGAGCCATTTGGAGAGCTGTCCGAGTGGTCGAAGGAGCACGATTGGAAATCGTGTAGGCGGTCAACACTGTCTCAAGGGTTCAAATCCCTTGCTCTCCGCCATTATCTTTATTTTTTTGAAAAAAGGCAAGTTGGCCCGTTGGTCAAGCGG
>NZ_JBALOV010000023.1:276-122687 GCF_036965045.1 Bacillus sp. JJ1533
TCCTGCCCCCGCAACCAAAAAACAACTAAAAAAGTTGTTGACTAGAACAAAAAGATATAGTAATATAGTATTTGTCTTGAAACAAAAGACGAAATATTTAATCAAGTCTTTTAATAATGGTCCCGTGGTGTAGCGGTTAACATGCCTGCCTGTCACGCAGGAGATCGCCGGTTCGATCCCGGTCGGGACCGCCATTATAATATATATGTGGCTCAGTAGCTCAGTCGGTAGAGCAAAGGACTGAAAATCCTTGTGTCGGCGGTTCGATTCCGTCCTGAGCCACCATATTTGTGCCGGTGTAGCTCAGTTGGTAGAGCAACTGACTTGTAATCAGTAGGTCGTGGGTTCGACTCCTATCGCCGGCACCATTTTTATTTTATTAGTGGAGGGGTAGCGAAGTGGCTAAACGCGGCGGACTGTAAATCCGCTCCCTCCGGGTTCGGCGGTTCGAATCCGTCCCCCTCCACCATTTATGATTTTCGGAAAGCCTTTATTCTTTCTTTAGACAAGTTCAAAAGGATGAAGTAGGCTATTTTTATGGAAATTGTACATAAAAGATAATGAAATTACTCATATTTTGAACTTGATTGTGCAAGATAATAAGGTAATTGAATAAACAGATTTCCGAACATCAATTTGAGAATACTGAGAGCATTTATACTAGAGGTTTAAGATATTTAGTTTAATGTCGACGATATTTCGCGATATTTCCTGCTGAAATATTCCAAAATATCCTCTTGCGGTGAGTTTTCATGAAGCTTATTCGAAGATGAGGATTCATGAAGATTATTCATTGGGCTATAGCCAAGCGGTAAGGCAACGGACTTTGACTCCGTCATTCGTAGGTTCGAATCCTGCTAGCCCAGCCATTTTAGAGCCATTAGCTCAGTTGGTAGAGCATCTGACTTTTAATCAGAGGGTCGAAGGTTCGAGTCCTTCATGGCTCATCTCTGATGCGGAAGTAGTTCAGTGGTAGAACACCACCTTGCCAAGGTGGGGGTCGCGGGTTCGAATCCCGTCTTCCGCTCCATGAACTACTTCTATTTCATATTTTGGGGCCTTAGCTCAGCTGGGAGAGCGCCTGCTTTGCACGCAGGAGGTCAGCGGTTCGATCCCGCTAGGCTCCACCAATAGGATGTTATACACGGATAAACCTAGTGAGGTTTATTTTTTTTTGCGTAAATTTGGAAATTTTCCCTACTCTCCCTCTTCCATAATGTATAGATATACATGATTTTGTTGAGTTGAGTCATTTTAATGAAAGCAGTTACAATAGGGTATATGGGAGAAGGGGGCATTTATTCATGAAAAAGGATATCTCAATCATTGGCGTGCCGATGGACTTAGGCCAGATGCGTAGAGGGGTTGATATGGGGCCAAGTGCCATTCGTTATGCGGGCGTTGTTGAACGATTAGAAAGACTGGATTATGATATAGATGATTTAGGAGATATTGAAATTACGCGTCCAACTCGTGAGGAAGCTGCCAACGATGAAAATTTGAAAAATTTGGAGAAAGTGTCTGAAGCAAATGAAAAGCTGGCCGTGGCGGTTAATGAGGTCATAGAAAATGGCAGATTTCCACTTGTTTTAGGTGGTGATCATAGCATTGCTATCGGAACCCTTGCAGGTGTTTCTAAACACTATCAAAAGTTAGGAGTCATTTGGTATGATGCCCACGGCGATTTAAACACAGCCGATACCTCGCCATCTGGTAATATTCACGGAATGCCACTTGCGGTAAGCCTTGGTATTGGTCATAAGCGTTTGACGGATATCGCAGGCTATCATCCAAAGGTTAAACCTGAAAATGTTGTCATTATCGGTGCAAGATCTCTCGACGAGGGCGAGAAACAGTTAATTAAACAGCTAGGGGTAAAAGTATATACGATGCATGAAATTGACCGTTTGGGTATGACAAAAGTTATGGAAGAAACGATTGATTATTTAAGAGAAAAAACAGATGGCGTACATTTATCTTTAGATTTAGATGGTCTTGATCCACATGATGCACCAGGTGTGGGAACCCCGGTGCTTGGCGGAATCAGTTATCGTGAAAGCCATTTAGCGATGGAAATGCTTGAGGAATCAAAATTAATTACTTCTGCTGAATTCGTTGAAGTTAATCCAATTTTAGATGATAAAAATAAAACTGCTTCCGTTGCAGTTGCATTAATGGGCTCTTTGTTTGGAGAAAAACTTTTATAAGCACATGACAGTATCTCGGGAATAAGAGGTACTGTGTTTTTTTATTTTAAAGATTTGATTTCCTGCCACATAAACTAGCCAAAATTTGTTAAAATGAAACTTATGGAGAAAATGAAACCTTTTTGAAGGTCAATCGTAAATAATGATACCCGCAGTGGCGGAGGTATATAAAAATGGAGACAATCATTAAAAACAGAATCAGGCAGATAAAAAATGGAGATCAAAATGCATTTGCGGAGATAGTAGAATTTTACAAAGACAAGGTGTTTCAAATATGCTATCGTATGCTTGGAAACAGACATGAGGCAGAGGATATTGCACAGGAAGCCTTTATTCGGGCATATGTTAATATTCATAGCTATGACTTGAATAAAAAGTTTTCCACTTGGCTATATCGGATAGCAACGAATCTGTCAATTGACCGCATTCGTAAGAAAAAACCTGACTACTATCTAGATGCAGAACTTGCAGGCTCAGATGGACTAACTATGTATTCACAGATTGCCGCAGATGCCGCATTACCGGAGGACGAGCTAGAGACGATGGAGCTTCAAGAATTAATTCAAGCGGAAATCATGAAGCTTCCAGATAAGTATCGTTCGGTTATTGTTTTAAAATACATCGAGGAGTTTTCACTTAAGGAAATCAGTGAAATTCTTGACCTGCCTGTGGGTACGGTAAAGACAAGAATTCACAGAGGACGTGAAGCTTTACGAAACCAGCTTCGACATGTATAGGGGTGAGAAAAAAATGAACTGTTCAGAAAACAACATGATTGAATTAATGCATAATTACCTGGATGAAGACATTTCTGAAGAGGAAGAGAAGCTACTACGTGAGCATTTGCATGTATGCGAAGCATGCCATCAACATTTTCACGAGCTAAAGAAAACCATTGCGTTGGTACAAAGTACTTCTCACATTTCCGCACCTAACGATTTCACATTAAAGGTCATGCAAAATCTACCGAAGGAAAAACGTACCGTGAGTTTTAGACGCTGGTTTAGAGAGCATCCAATGCTAACTGCAGCTTCCCTTTTTCTTTTATTAATGGCAGGGAGTCTTTTTTCAGTCTGGAGTGAAAGTGAGCAATTCTCTGTTTCCAAGCAACCTAATTTAATCGTTGAAAACAATACTGTGATTGTTCCTGAAGGCGAAACCGTGAAAGGCGATGTTGTTGTAAAGAACGGAAAGATCGTAATTGAGGGAGACGTAGAGGGAGATGTCACGGTGATTAATGGGGAGAATTATATGGCAAAAGCCGGAAATGTTACAGGTGAAATCAAAGAAGTTAACCAAATGTTCGAGTGGCTTTGGTACCATATAAAAAAGGTAGGAACAGATGCAATCAGCATATTTGATAATGAAGAATAGGCCATCGGACACGGTGGTCTTTTTTTAGCTGGAAATTAAGCTTTTCTTCCTACCAATTTGTAATTGGTACATGAAAGTTATATGATATAATATTATAGCTAACTATGTATTTTCGGATTATTTCATAGAGGAAGTGTGAGAATGTCATTTAATGAACTCCCATTATTAGGTTACCTCGGCATTTTTTTAGATGTTCTCCTTGTCTGGTATGTGATATATAAATTACTCTCCCTCATTCGCGGAACAAAAGCTGTTCAGTTATTGAAGGGTATTATTGTCATTGTTTTTATCCGCTTATTAAGTAGCCTATTAGAATTACATACATTGTTTTGGTTAGTGGACCAGGTGATGGATTGGGGATTCCTGGCGATTATCGTTATCTTCCAGCCTGAGTTACGAAGGGCATTGGAACAGCTGGGTCGTGGAAAAATATTCTCAAGAAGTGGTATGGATGAAGATGACCAGCAGGTAAAATTAATAGAAGCCGTTACAAAAGCTACAGATTATATGGCAAAACGCCGTATTGGAGCGCTCATTTCGATTGAAAGACAAACGGGAATGGGGGATTATGTGGAGACAGGAATTCCACTAAATTCAGCGATTTCATCTGAGTTGCTAATCAATATTTTTATTCCCAATACGCCTCTACATGATGGGGCCGTCATTATCCAAAGAAATCAGGTAGCCGCTGCCGCTTGTTATTTACCGCTTTCGGAGAGTCCGTTTATTTCAAAGGAATTGGGAACACGTCACCGAGCAGCACTTGGGATTAGTGAGGTAACAGACAGCATTACTATTGTAGTATCAGAAGAGACAGGGGCTGTGTCCTTAACAAAGAACGGGGAATTGCACCGTGATTTGAAACCTGAAGCATTTCGAGATTTACTAAAACAAGAACTAATCACGAACGAAAGCATTACCTCTCATCCACTTTGGCAATGGAGGGGGAAAAAGAATGGATAAATTAATTGATAACCGCTGGGTTACACGGATTATTGCATTGTTAATTGCTTTGCTCTTATTTGCATCTGTCAGTTTTGAAAATCAACCTTCTTCCAAGAGTCCTGCAGGAATACCGTTATTTTCAAATTACACGGAAACATTGACGGAGATTCCGGTTAATACATACTATGATGATCAAAATTTAGTGGTATCGGGAGTTCCTCAATATGTAAACGTCACGATAGAAGGTCCATCGGGAGTTACCAAAAGAGAAGGTCTTCAAAAAGAAATTGAAGTGTTTGCAGACTTGACGCAGCTATCAGTTGGCACTCATAAAGTGAAGCTACAATATCGCAATATATCTGATAAAATTAAAGTGAAAATTGATCCTGCCGAAATAACCGTTGTCATTCAGGAAAAAGTGACAAAGGAATTTCCAGTTGAAGTCGATTTTGTTAACCGCGATCAGGTTGAAGAGGGATACACGATTGAACAGCCAATCGTATCACCTCGAGTTGTTAAAATAACCGGAGCCCTAGAGGAAATCGAAAGAATTGCCTTAGTCAAAACAGTTGTAGACCTTAAGGGAGTTACGGAAACATTTAAACAGGAATCAAGAGTAGCTGTGTATGATAAAAATCAAAATGTATTGTCAGTAACAGTTGAACCAAGTGTTGTTGAAATTACGGTTCCAATTGTTAGCCCAAATAAATCCGTAGCATTTACCCTTAAGGAAAAGGGAAAGCTTGCGGATGGGCTAAGTTTAGTTAAGATCACGCAAACGCCAAATCAGGTTACAATATTTGGTCCAAAAGAGGTCATTGATGAAATTTCTTCTATTGAAGGTGAAATTGACCTTGACAAAATAAAGGAAGATTCTACGATTAAAGTGAAGGTTCCGATACCAAAAGGGGTTTTCTACGTATCTCCACAAGAAATTGAAGTAACAGTCGATGTCGAAGAGGAGATATCGGAAACCTTCTCAGATTTATCTATTAGGAGTCAAGGCCTAGGTGCCCAGTATGCACTAACATTTTTAAACCCGGAAACAGGGACCCTAAGTTTAGAGATTCAAGGTGCGCCAAGTGTTATACAAGGGACAAGTTCTACTAATCTTGATGTATTTATCGATGTGACCAATCTAGAAATTGGAGAACACGATGTAGATATAGAAGTGATAGGCCCAGACAATGTAACGTGGGCATTACCTCAAGAAAAGGCAAAGATACGAATCACCGAAATAGAAGGGTAAGGAAGTATCTGCAAAAGGAGAGATCATTTAAAATGGGAAAATATTTTGGTACAGATGGAGTACGTGGTGTTGCAAACAGTGAATTAACTCCAGAGCTTGCGTTCAAGGTTGGAAGATTTGGAGGTTATGTATTAACAAAAGATAAAGAAAGACCAAAGGTTTTAATTGGCCGCGATACTCGTATTTCCGGTCATATGCTAGAAGGAGCTCTTGTAGCAGGTCTATTATCCATTGGGGCGGAGGTTATGCGTTTAGGTGTAATCTCTACACCTGGGGTAGCTTATTTAACCAAGGCTTTAGGTGCCGAAGCAGGCGTGATGATTTCTGCATCACATAACCCCGTCCAAGATAATGGAATTAAGTTCTTTGGTCCGGACGGCTTTAAGCTTTCTGATGAACAAGAAAATGAAATCGAATCTCTCTTGGACTTACCTGAAGATCAGCTTCCACGTCCAGTTGGGGCTGAATTAGGACAGGTAAATGACTATTTCGAGGGTGGCCAAAAATATCTTCAATTCTTAAAGCAAACAGTAGACGAGGATTTCACAGGTATCCATGTGGCATTAGACTGCGCTCACGGAGCAACGTCTTCCCTAGCAACGCATTTATTTGCTGACCTAGATGCAGATATTTCAACAATGGGAACATCTCCAAATGGACTAAATATCAATGATGGAGTGGGTTCTACACACCCTGAGGCCCTAGCTGCATTTTTAAAGGAAAAAGGTGCAGATGTAGGACTTGCATTTGATGGTGATGGCGATCGTCTCATCGCGATTGATGAAAACGGGGAAATCGTTGATGGAGACCAAATCATGTATATTTGTGCAAAATATATGAAAGAACAAGGCCGATTAAAGCAGCAAACGATTGTTTCTACGGTTATGAGTAATTTAGGCTTCTATAAAGCATTAGAAGAAAATGATATTGCGAGTGTGCAAACAGCCGTTGGTGACCGCTATGTTGTAGAGGAAATGAAGAAGAGTGGATATATTCTAGGTGGGGAACAATCTGGTCATATTATTTTCCTTGATTACAATACAACTGGAGACGGACTTTTAACAGGTTTACAATTAGTGAATATCATGCAAAGCACAAAGAAACCTTTATCACAGCTTGCAAGTGAAATGAAAAAATTCCCGCAGCTCTTAGTGAACGTAAGGGTAACAGATAAATACCATGTTACAGATAATCCTGTGATCAAAGCAGTTATCGAACAGGTTGAAGCTGAAATGAACGGAAATGGTCGAATCTTAGTACGTCCTTCCGGAACTGAGCCACTAGTAAGGGTCATGGCAGAAGCTCCAACAGAAGAACAATGTAAGGAATATGTAGACCGTATCGTAGCGGTTGTAAAAACTGAAATGGGTGCAGAGTAAAATTTTGAACCTTCTTATACAAATTCATTAAAAATATGCAAACTTGGCACAACATGTTCCAAGTTTGCATATTTTTTTAATACATGGAAGATTCATTCCATGTTTTCATTGACGAATTTAGTTTTTCTGTTGTATGATTGTTCTTGTTCATTTTTGAAAGGAGGATCGAGATAGAAAATTTCATTTAAAGCGCCCGAACTAAACCATGAACGGAAGGAGTAACAATGCATAGGCTATTGTTACAGGTTTAGTTGACGAGGAGGAGGTTTATCGAAAATTCGGCGGATGCCTCCCGGTTGTCATCAATCACGACCGTAATTCCTTTTAAGTAAAACAGAGGGGTGACTCTCTGCACAAACGAAAGGAAATGATTGAGAAACTAGATAAATACGAAAAAAAGGGGCAAGTTAGCCCCGTGCTTTCTTGTTCCCTTTTTTAGGGAGGAAACTTATTTTATGTGCGGAATTGTAGGTTTTATTGGACAGGAAGACTCTAAAGAAATTTTATTAAAGGGACTAGAAAAGCTCGAGTATCGTGGATATGATTCAGCTGGAATTGCAGTAATGAATAATGATGGTGTTCATGTGTTTAAAGAAAAAGGACGGATTGCAACGCTTCGCGAAGTTGTAGACCAAGGTGTAAATGCAACGGTGGGGATTGGGCATACACGTTGGGCAACACACGGAGTACCGAGTAAAGTGAATGCACACCCTCATCAGGCAACATCTGGACGATTCACTCTCGTTCATAATGGTGTAATCGAAAACTACACTCAACTAAAAGCTGAGTATTTACAAAATGTCGAGTTAAAAAGTGACACCGATACGGAGGTTGTTGTTCAAGTGCTTGAGCACTTCGTTAAACAGGGACTTGATGTAGAAGAGGCCTTTTGTCAGACGTTAAGCCTTCTGAAAGGTTCTTATGCAATTGCAATGCTTGATGAGCAAAACAACGAAACCATCTATGTTGCGAAAAACAAAAGTCCACTACTTGTAGGTCTTGGCGACAATTTTAATGTTGTAGCCAGTGATGCAATGGCCATGCTTCAAGTAACCGATCAATATATCGAGTTAATGGATAAAGAAATTGTCATTGTTAAAAAAGAGTCTGTCACAATCAAAAATTTAGCGGGTGAAACCATCAGCCGTAACTCATATACAGCAGAGCTAGATGCAAGTGATATTGAAAAGGGAACCTACCCACACTATATGCTTAAGGAAATTGACGAACAGCCATTAGTGATGAGAAAAATCATTCAAGAATATCAAACAGAAAGCGGTAAGTTGACGATTGATTCATGCATTTTAGAAGCAATGAAGGAATCTGACCGCATTTACATTATCGCTGCTGGAACTAGTTATCATGCTGGCCTTGTGGGAAAACAATTCATTGAAAATATGGCGCACATTCCTGTAGAGGTTCATATTTCAAGCGAATTCTCATACAATATGCCATTATTATCTGAGAAACCATTATTCATCTTTATTTCCCAAAGTGGGGAAACAGCAGACAGCCGCGCGGTATTAGTACATGTAAAAGAAATGGGCCATAAGTCCATTACAATAACAAATGTACCGGGTTCAACCCTATCACGTGAAGCGGATTACACATTGCTATTACATGCTGGTCCTGAAATTGCAGTGGCATCAACAAAGGCGTATACCGCTCAGTTAGCCGTACTTGCAATCCTAGCTTATGTAACAGGCGAATCAAAGGGAATAAAGGTGGGTATGGACCTTGTCAAAGAGCTAGGAATTATCGCAAACAGCATGGAGGCTCTTTGTGATGACAAAGAAATAATGGAAGCAATCGCTTGGGAGTATTTCACAACCACTCATAACTGCTTTTTCATCGGTCGTGCGATGGACTTCTTTGTTGGCTTAGAGGGTGCCTTAAAGCTAAAAGAAATCTCTTATATCCAAGCGGAAGGATTTGCTGGAGGCGAATTAAAGCACGGAACAATTGCCTTAATTGAAGAAGGGACACCGGTTATCGCTCTGGCTACACAGGAACATGTGAACCTAAGCATTCGTGGAAACGTGAAAGAGGTTGTGGCACGTGGTGCACATCCATGTATCATTTCAATGAAGGGCTTAGAAACAGACGAAGACCGTTATGTGCTCCCGGCTGTTAACGAAATGTTAACACCACTAATATCCGTCATTCCATTACAGCTTATCTCTTACTACGCAGCACTACACCGTGACTGTGACGTTGATAAGCCACGGAATTTAGCGAAGAGCGTGACTGTAGAATAAAGTAGTAGCCACTGTAGGATAAAAGTGATAACAAGTAAAAAGGTCTGGTACTAGTAAAAAATCTTGGAACCAACAAAAATACTATGTGAACTACAAATAAAAGTCCCAATGTAAATCTATATCATCGGGACTTTTATTAAATTAGAGGTACCATCCTAATAAACAATTAAATTTAACTTTGAGAGTTAAATTGCGTAACGAACAAATTGTATTTATTGGCATTATTTTATACTTTTTTAATTGAATGGCAACAGTTGCTTATAAAAGCTGAATTTCTAGTTTTTAGCTGTAAATTTTCTGATAGCAGGCAAAATTTCTGTACCAATTAGTTCGATATTTTTGACTAATTTATCGTAAGGCACACCAGCCAAATCAAGTTGTGCGATATAACGCTGATGTCCAAAAAGTTCATGTTGGTATAGGATTTTTTCAATGATTTGTTGCGGACTACCAACGTTTAAAATGTTACGAACGTCAACGCCTTGTGCAAACATTTGTTTCGAGAATCCTCTACCATTTGCTAATACAGCGCCCTCATTAATATGAGGATAATATTCTTTAAGCGCCTCTTGAGTTGTTTCAGCAATATAGAAGAAACCAGTTGTCGCAACAGGAAGAGTGTGTGGATCAAATCCATTAATCCTTGCAGCCTCTCTATAAGCATCAATTCTCTCTTTAAAGAGACTTGCAGCACCTCCTAATGTAGCTTGTGTCATTGGGACACCTGCATAACCTGCCTTCATCGCACTTGCAGGAGTACCACCAACCCCACGCCAAATTGGGAGTGAGCCACTTTTTGGACGTGGTAAGATTTTTGCATTTCTTAAAGGCTCTCTAAATTGGCCACTCCAATTGATTACTTCTTCTTCATTAATCTTTAATAATAACTGAAATTTTTCTTCAAATAACTCTTCATAATCGCGAATGTTATATCCAAGTAATTCAAATAGCCCTACACGTGATGCTCGACCCGCTATAATCTCAGTTCGACCATCCGAAATCAAGTCGATTGTTGCAAAATCTTCAAACACGCGTACGGGGTCTGACGTACTGATAATCGTAGAAGAACTTCCAATCTTAATTTTTTCTGTTGCCTGAGCGATTGCTGCTAACACAACAGAGTGTGCCTGGGTAACGAAATACTCCTGATGACTTTCCCCCACACCAAAAAAGTCAATGCCAGCTTGTTCAGCCAATTTAGCTAATTCAATTATTTCTTGTATACGTTGATTAGCAGAGATTCGTTTACCAGTATGAGGATTTGGCATGTGGTCACCTAATGTATAAATTCCAAACTCTAGACCTTTATTTTGGTCAATTCGATATTTTTCCATAATATTCACACTACCTCTTTAAAGTGTTTATTACAATAAAAGTTGTATTAATAAATCCTTTTACAGTAATTATCATTATTCATAATTACCTTTCTGAAAAGTACGCACTATAAAGTGGTATAGTATACAAAATGATACCTTTAGTTGTTAAGAGTTTTTTCAATGAAACTTTATATGGGGTTAAATCCAACTTTATAGATAAATGATAAATTAATTAACTAAACTAGAGAAACAAGTTAGTTTTTTAAAATTAGTTGATTATCTCTGAAAAAATGTCAATTAGAATGAAAGACTATTATCATGGTCAACATAAAAAAAGATGAACAATGTTCATCTTTTTTAGCTACCTTTTATATTTAATTTTTTTTGCTTATGCTGTATATGTCTGCTACTCCATTCGTGCATGGCTTGCAAAATTGGTTCTAAATCCCTTCCATATTCAGTAATTGAATATTCAACCTTTGGAGGAACTTGGGGATATACAACTCTGTTAATTATTTCTTCTTCCTCTAATTCCCTTAACTGCTTAGTTAACATTTTTTGAGTGATTTCAGGGATACTTCTTTTTAATTCATTAAATCTCATCGTTCCGTTCTTTAATAGGTACAATAGAATAATTGGTTTCCATTTTCCTACCAAAACATCTAATGTATCTTCTACACGACAAAGTTCCGGCTCAATATTCATTACAAATCCTCCTTTAGTATCCTTTTTAATACTATTGTATTTAATAGTATATACAACTTATTTTAGATGTTCATATACATAATAGCATCATGAAGTAGAATATAGTAGTGGGATGAAACAGGATGATTTAGTGTCTACTCTAGAGGTGTGGCAAATTTTTTCCTAAAAGGGGAAGGTAGAGAATGAGTGGAGGATACTCTACTTAAGATAGTAAATTAATACATCACATGTCCATAGTATCATTTTGTATACTATACCACTTTTAAGTGCGTACTTTTTTAAATGACATTTATAAGTAATACTAATACTATAGACATCTTTTAAAATCAACTTCAATAAAGGGTGATATTAGTGAAAAAGTATCGGATTGATCAAAGTAAAGGTTTAGAGTTTGGAATTTATACATTGGGTGACCATATTCCTAATCCTCACACTGGAGAACGAATTTCATCCCAACAGCGCATTCATGAAATTATTGAATTAGCAAAGCTTGCCGAGCAAGCAGGAATTGACTTTTTTAGCGTGGGTGAAAGTCACCAGGAGTATTTCACAACTCAGGCACACTCTGTTGTTTTAGGAGCAATCGCTCAGGCAACAGAAAAAATTAAGATTGGAAGTTCTTCTACGATTATCAGTACATCAGATCCCGTTCGTGTGTATGAGGATTTTGCAACAATCGATTTAATTTCAAATGGCCGAACTGAGATTATAGCGGGTCGAGCTTCTAGAATCGGGTTGTTTGATTTATTAGGCTATAATGTTCGCGATTATGAAGAATTATTCGAAGAAAAGTTCGATTTGCTATTAAAAATCAATAACGAGGAAGTTGTCAATTGGAGTGGAAAATTCCGAGCGCCATTACGCAATGCAACTGTAATTCCACGTCCAATGGAAGGAACATTACCTATCTGGCGTGCGGTTGGCGGGCCTCCAGCTAGTGCAATTAAAGCAGGATTTGCAGGGGTTCCGATGTTTCTGGCAACACTTGGTGGACCAGCTTCAAGTTTTAAGATTTCTGTTGATGCATACCGTGAGGCTGCCAAACAAAGTGGACATGATCCTTCAAATCTACCTATTGCAACAGCAGGTTTTTTCTATGCAGCAGAAACAACTCAGCAAGCACAAAGAGAAGTCTATCCTCATATAAACCAAGGCATGACGTTGATTAATGGTAGAGGCTATCCAAAGCAGCATTTCGCACAAGGTGCGGATACACGCGATGTAATGAATGTTGGTAGCCCGCAGCAAATCATTGAAAAAATTCTTTATCAACATGAAGTTTTTGGTCATCAAAGATATATAGCACAAATGGATTTTGGTGGTATTCCATTTGAAAATTTACGTAAGAATATTGAGTTAATAGGAAATGAAATCTTACCAGCCATTAAGAAATATACAGCTATAAAAGAGGAGGAGTAGAAAGATGAAAATCGTTGGGTTATCAGGTTCAATAGTTGGTTCAAAAACAAGAACTGCAATGGAAAATGTAGCTAAAGAAATATCAGAGAAATATCCAGATGTAGAATGGACTTTACTAGATTTGGCTGACTATAACATACAGTTTAGTGATGGGCGTAACTATTTGGAATATGAAGGAGATACAGGCTATGTCACAAAAACGATAATGGAGGCTGATGCAATTATCATCGGTACTCCTATATTCCAGGCATCGATTCCTGCGACACTAAAAAATATCTTTGATCTTCTACCTGTAAATGCTTTTAGGGATAAGATTGTAAGTATGCTTGTTACAGCAGGTTCATCGAAACATTACCTGATTGCTGAACAACAATTAAAACCTATTTTAGCTTACATGAAGGCACAAATTGTTCAAACGTATGTATTTATAGAAGAAAAGGATTTCCATCGGAGAGAAATAATTAATGATGATGTAATCTTCCGTATTGCTCGCTTAGTTGAGGATACCGCGCTATTAACAGATACGTATACAAAGATTCGTGAAGAAAAAGAAGCAAAATATGATTTTTAAATTGTTTGTGTAATCTAGTTAAGGTTAATTAAAAACAGAAATTCTAGTATCTGCTTGAAACATTGTTTCAAAACAGGAGGTATACAGATGAATATTGAAAGTGCCCGTAGTATAAAAAAAGTTTGGACAGTTCATGAAAGAAAAGTTAGCGGGGTCCACCGAGCTGGGGCTGTTCTAGAACCTGGATTTTGGGAAGATTACGATCCGTTTTTATTACTTATGGATGACAGATTTGAAAAAGGGGCATTTGATATCCACCCACATCGTGGAATGGAGACAATCACATTTGTAATAGATGGTTCAATTAATCACTATGATAGTGTAACAGGAGAAGGTGGAAAACTAAAAAGTGGTGATTTTCAATTTATGACCGCTGGGCGTGGTGTTGTTCATAATGAATCTCCAGATGAAGGGGAAAGTGTTCACCTCCTTCAATTATGGGTTAATCTGCCAAGAAAGTACAAAATGGTAGAGCCACGATATCAAAACATTCCAAAGATAGCTGCTCCAGTTCGTCATGAAGAGGGTGCGCTCATTCGTGTTTATTCTGGTTCATCAGGTCCAGTGGTTTCAAAAACTCTTAACTATGTACCTGTTACTTTTGTAGAGGTTATTGCTGAAGGTGAAACCTTAGTTCGTCAGGACCTGCCAGGAAGTTACAATGGTTTTATATATATCTTAGAAGGCAGTGGTATGTTCGGAAAGAATCAAGTCCAAGCTTCTAAAGGACAAGCCTTATGGCTAGAAACGGCTGATAATTTTGATATGAGTTATATTGAAGTTGCAGCAATTGAAAAATTACGATTCATTTTATTCGCGGGAGAACCTCTTAATGAACCTGTAGTCGCACGAGGGCCATTTGTTATGAATACAGAGGAAGAAATTGAACAAGCGTATGCCGATTATCGGAAGTGGAAGTTTCTAACCCAAAACAAATAATTATAAAAGAAGTACAAAAAATGGGCTATTTAAAAGTAACGCTTGGAGGAAATATGATGTATATAAAGCTTAGGTTTGATATTGTTTTTAAAAGTGAGGGATATAATGGAAGTCATTCAATTTTCTACAAAGCAAGCTTATGATTCTAGCCCTTTAATTCTTGCAATTGGAGAATTCGATGGAGTTCATTTGGGGCATAAAGCAATTATTCAGGCTGCAAAAGGGTATAAAAAAGATACAGATTATCTTGCTGTTTTATGTTTTTCTGATTCCAGAAAAGGGTTGCAAGAAAGGATTACACCCGAAAAAGAAAAAATAGCCCTTCTTAATTTGTTTGGTGTCCAACGATACTATACAGACGTTTCAATAGATCATTCAGATATAACAATACGAGAATTTATACTAAAATATATCAGTAAATTAAATGTGAAAAGATTTATAGTGGATGAAGATTTCCAGTTCCGCAATAAGAAAGAATCGGTATTTGAGCTTGTTAAAGTTTGTGCGGAAATCAACATTCCTATTACAGTTGTTCCGACCGTAAAAATTAATGGAAAGAGAATTAACAGCGAATCGATATATTCTTTAATTGAAGCCGGGAAAATGGAGGCTGTTCAATCACAGTTGTCAAGGCCCTATTCGATTACCGGGAAAGTTGTACATGGAGAGGCTTTAGGAAGAACACTCGGATTTCCTACTATTAATTTAGGAGAAATGGAGTCTTATGTCTTTCCTAAATCGGGAGTATACTTAGGTACAGCAGAGATACAAAATGAATCAGATGCTAATGAAATATGGAACGTCCTTATAAGTGCAGGGTATCGTCCAACAGTAGATGGAAAAGGGTATTTAATCGAAGCTTATTTAATTGATTATTCTGGTGACTTATATGGTAAAACTGTGTCTGTTTCTTTTTTACGTTATATGAGAGAAGAAATAAAATTTAATGGATTAGATCCCCTTATAAAGCAGATGGAATTAGATAAAATGGAAGCTCGCAGTATTATGGGATTATAAATAATAAGGAGATGCATATTTGCATCTCCTTACTTTGTTTGGTTAAATGAATCTTTTGGAGGGGAATTTCTGTAAGTTTTAATAAAGAAACCAGTAAAAGATCGGGGGAGCGCGCATAGTTGCGAACCCATAATTTGAAATTCAAACACGCTGTCATGTGTGTTTTATAGTTTGTAAACCCTGGGATTCTAATCTCTTAATTTAGGGTATCCATTCCAAAGTTTAAAACCAAAAACCAATCGCAACAGCAAATTGATATTTGGTTTCTTAAATCATTGCCTTATAAACTTTATGATTAATCGAATATTACAGCTGTCCCTTGTTTACGTAGCTTTTTTAGAGATGTAAGCATATGATTTATCTCTTCATCGGAATGCCTTTCCCATGAACCTAATTCAGCTATTATTTTCAGAGGAGATTTAGACCGATAAGAACGTGTTGGGTTTCCCGGAAATCTTTTGTCTGTTAAGTTCGGATCATTTTCAAAATCACCTAATGGTTCTACAATATATATTCTCTCTTTTGATTTAGATGTTGCTAATTCAGCTCCCCATTTAGCAGCATCTAATGACGCAGTAAAATAGATATAGTTAGATTTTTTATCTTGGTAATTTGATAAGTGTTGTGGCTCTAATAAATCTCCAATATTTAGTTCTGCTTTAGTGCCGTGAAAAAAAGGACCATTATCTAAGACATCTTTTTTGATATTCATACTGATACACCTCTTGTTTTCATCTCTTTGTTATTCTTTCACCTTTAATAGTCGTAAGGCGTTTAGGATGACGATGATCGCAGCTCCTGTATCACTTAATACAGCTAACCATAGTGTAAGGTATCCTGGGAAGATAAGAACTAATGCAACAAATTTAACGATTAAGGAGAACCAAATATTTTGTTTGATAATGGATAAGGCTTTTCGGCTCAATTTAATCGTATGAGGCAATTTTTCAAGGTTATCGGCCATTAGTACAATATCAGCGGTTTCCATTGCGGTATCCGTTCCCGCACCACCCATTGCAATTCCTAAATCAGCAGTAGCCAGTGCGGGAGCATCATTAATGCCATCCCCGACCATTGCTACTTTATGACCTTCGTGTTGTAATTTCTTAATGGCATCTACTTTATCTTCTGGCAATAGTTCAGAAAAATAGCGATTAACATTAGCTTCTTTTGAAATCATTTTAGCAGTGCCTTCATTATCACCTGTTAACATGATAACTTGATTAACTCCGACTTTTTTCAATCCGTTTAATGCCTTAACCGCAGTGGTTCGGACTGTATCGGCAACTGAGATTATACCTAAAATGTCTTGTTGTGAACCAATTATAACGACAGTATTTCCTTTGCCCTGTAATTCTTCAACTTCAGCTATTACACTACCTAAAAGTATATTCATTTCTTCAAAAAGCCGTGCATTACCAGCATAGTAGATATCCCCATCAATTGTAGCTTGAACACCCTTGCCTACAATGTTTTTAAATGACTCACCATTTTTGGACCTTATACCTTTGTTATTAGCATATTCCACAATGGTTTTGGCAATTGGATGGGTTGAATATTCTTCGAGTGTTAAAGCGATTGATAATAATTCATCTTCTACATTGTTAAATACCTTGATTTGAGAAACTTTCGGCTTTCCTTCAGTTAATGTTCCTGTTTTATCAAAAGCAATTGCACTTATAGCACCTGCTTTTTCTAAAAATGTACCACCCTTTATCAAAACACCATTCTTTGCAGCATTTCCAATCGCTGAGACAATAGCTACGGGTGTAGAAATAACTAAGGCACAAGGGCAAGCGACAACTAATAATTCAAGACCTTTATAGAACCATTCACCCCATGTACCAAAATTAAGAAGTGGGGGTAGAACCATCACAGCTAGTGCTAAGATAAAGACAATAGGAGTATAAATACTTGCAAACTTATCGACAAATGCCTGTGTTGGTGCTTTCTGTTCTTGTGCTTCTTCTACTAAGTGGATGATTTTAGCTATAGTTGTATCTTCAACTAATTTGGTGACTTTTATTTCAAGTGATCCACTTTCATTAATTGTCCCTGCATAAACAGTGTCTCCGATTTCTTTATCGACAGGAATAGATTCTCCTGTTATAGGTGCCTGATTTACACTTGATACACCCTGAACAATTTTACCGTCTAATGGGATTTTATCTCCAGGTTTTACGATTAAAATGTCCCCAACTGAAACTTCTTCTACTGACCTTTTAACCAATTGAGATCCAATTTTTATCCATGCCTCTGATGGTGCCAAGTCCATTAGATTACGGATTGAATTTCTTGTTTTCTCAATCGACATATTTTGAAGGGTAGTTCCTAAAGCAAACAGCCATACAACTGTTGCGCCTTCTAACCATTCGCCAATTAAGGCAGCTCCAATCGCGGCCGCCGACATTAACACGTTCATATCTAATGAACGGCTTTTAATAGAGTAATAGGCACTTTTAACAGGTTTATAGCCACTGATGACCATTGCAACTGCATACATTAAAGTGGTCATTAAAGAAGAAATTCCGGTATATGAACCAATAAAACCAAGTGCAATTAAGATACCTGAAAAGATAATTTGGCCATATCCTTCTTTGTTATTCGATGCCTCGGTTGGCTTGCTGTTTTTTTGAAATAACGAAGCATTATATCCAATTTTAGATACTTCCGAAACAATCTCTTCGACACTATTTTCGTGTTCAATCTTCATTTTTCCAGTTGAAAAGTTCACATTTACACTTTTAACTGTTGGAAAAGTATTTAAATGATTTTCAATACTTTTCGCACAACTACTACAGTCCATCCCTTCAACCATGTACGTTCTGACATTTTTGTTTGGTTTTAGAGGTTCAATCGTATAACCCAATTTTTGAACTTCATCTTCTACCTGGTCAAAAGAAGAACTATCCATTCCTACTAATTGCAGTTTTGCAGTATTGTAATTGACCTTTACCTCTTGAATGTCCTTTAATCTACTAAGTCCTTTTTCGATGGTTAAGGCACAGGAAGGGCAGTCCATTCCATGAATTCGAAATTCGGCTTTTTCTCCTATAGCTGAAAGTTTATTTACGGTTTGAGGTACTTCAATAGTACTTGTACAACAGCTCGATGTTTCTTGAGCTCCTTTATTTTCTTTAGAACCACAGCATTTATCCGACATTATCTACAACTCCTAACCAATGTGACGTGCGCAACTTGCAACATTATTTTCGACATCCTCAAGAACGACATCAAACATTAACAATAGATCACGTATATGTTGATTTCGTAAGCTATAATAGATGAATTTACCTTCATTTCTCCCAACAATAATCCCGCATCCTTTTAAACAAGCAAGATGTTGAGAAATATTTGATTGATTGCCGTTAATCTCTTCTACAATCTGAGAAACAGTTTTTTCTTGGTCCTTTATGCTTTCGAGAATCTGAATCCTTGTTTTATTAGAAAATCCATGAATTAATTTAACTTTCATGTCAATATTGCTGTTTTTCAATTTTACCCCTCCTAACATATTAGGTAAAGCTAATATGTTTGTTGTTATCATATTAGCAATCTCTAATATGTGTGTCAATCTTTGGAAAATATATTTTCAGAGACGTTTAATCTGGAAAGGTTAGATGTTAGTAAGCTTGGTCATTTTTTGCTCGTAATTGTTTTCATGGAACCTCGCAAAACGTAACTTACTTTTTAATTAATGTATGAAAGGAATCGACATGACTATCATAATACGAAGGGTTACATAATAAAGTATTCTAGTTAATCTAATCTCATTAGAGTGTGAAAAATTTGAAGGGAGGGATAACCATTCGAATAAAAATAGCTCTATTCTTTGTCGTGACGTTTTTGTTCTCTTACTCAATGCACTTTCCATTATCAGTTCATGCTGCTGATGTTCTTGAAACGGAAGAGATTGATGAATTTGTTACGAATTATATTAAGCGTAACGGGCTTCCAGGTGGAGCAATTGTAGTCGTAAAGGATGGTAAATTAGTTTATGAGAAAGGTTATGGTCACGATTCTAATGGAAAGCCACTGACAGCAAAGACTAAAATGAGACTTGCTTCCGGTTCGAAACCAATTACGGCATTTGCTGTTTTACAACTGGTTGAAGAAGGAAAAGTAAACTTAAACGATCCTGTCGAAAAATATCTCCCAGAACTAGCCATGAATGATCCTAGATGGAAACAGGTTACGGTACGTCACCTGTTGAGTCATACATCTGGTTTACCTGATCCAACCATTGTCGCACCAGCCAATACGTTAAAAGAAGGTGTGGAACGTCTTCAGGACTGGGAGCTACAGTCTCAACCTGGAGAGAAATATGCTTATGGTAATGCCAACTATTGGCTTTCTGCTTATTTGGTAGAAAAAATAAGCGGGATGAATTTTGTAGACTATCTACAGAAAAGGGTTTTCTCTCCACTAGGAATGAATGACACATTTACGGCAGTAAACTCTGGAGATCCTGTCCAAGGTCTATCTAAAGGGTTTGTAACAGCATATGGAACAGCAATACCTTGGACAGAGCTTGAGCAAATGTTCTTGGGGGCTGGAGGAGTTATAACAACGGCGTCAGATATGGGGAAATGGTTGGCAATGCACACTAACGAAGGAAAAAATGAATTAGGCGAACAGGTATTATCAAAAGAATTATTGGTAGAGTCTTATTCTCCGCAATCTGGAAGCGAAAAGTATGGACTAGGTTGGTCATTGAGTTCATCAAATATCAAACCTGCACGTATTTCGCATAGCGGGTCATTATCTACGTATCAAACTCAACAAGATATTGTACCGAGTAGCGGATGCGCAACTGCCGTACTACTTAATAGCTTTACACCTACTCTTGAACACGCTTATGAAATTAGTTCAGGAATCATCCAATTGACGGAAGGGCAAGAACCCGAAGACAAGGCCCCAGTTCCTAAAATAATTGATTTATCATTGGGTGCTTTAACCCTACTCTACCTGTTTTTAGGAATCAGAGGAGTGATGCGAAGCAGAAAATGGTCGGATAAGCGCAAACAACACCGGGCATGGAGATTTTATTTGCGGTTACTCCCGCAATTGATACCGGTAGTATTTATAGGCTGGTTATTTTTTATTGTCCCGACACTACAGGATAATAGTTCGACACTACAAGATGCTTTCGGTATTTTTCCGGCTGCGATGATCTTGCTAGCGGTTATATTCATTGTGGGGTTTGTTCTAACAGTAATGAGAGTTTATTATCGGAATGTATTAAATTAAGATTGATGTTTAAGAAATGGTTTTCGGTTTACTGCCATTCATCTCCCCCCTTAGCTAAAAAGGGTTTCCAAATTGGAAAGGTAGCGAGGGGAGAGAATCGGCAGTCTGGTATTTTTTTAATCGAAAATTAATCAAAATTTGAGGCTGAGTCCATAGGGATTCAGTCTTTTTTCTTTTTCAAAATCCCCCCAAATCATGTCCTAAAAGGGTTTAGTTTAAAATAAATAACGCTCGATTGGATTTTTAAATATTAGAGTAGAAAAGTTTGTTGAATAAACAGAAGATCACCCGTCTCATTTTTTATAATAATTGAGTATTTGATCATTATAATTACTGTTAACTTTGTGAATTATTGATTTATCAGTGTTTGAATACGCTCTCGGGACTTTAGAAGCATTACTAATATCGTATTTTTTGTTGCTGAATTGTAATTCCCCATACATACCATCGTAATAGTTTTTCTCTATACTAATATACTAGTATATCAGCGAAGGAGAGGATAAGATAATCAAATGAATTGTTGGAATTCATATAGAAAAATAGACAGTAAGGGAGAAATAAGATGATAAAACGCATTACTTTAATGTTTTTAACAGCATTGATCTATATGTCTTCTTTCATAATTCCTGCTAATGCGGAGAATGCTAGAACGGAAGGGACCAAACCCTGGATGAACACCAAGCTCTCTGCTCAGGAGCGCACCGAACTACTTCTCGATGCGATGACAATGGAACAGAAGATTCAGCAAATCGCTATCTCGCGATTCAATGAGAACGACAAAGGTGAGACGGTCGTTATCAAAAGAGGCGGTACTAGCAAGTATATGAACGGTGAATTCGCGCCTCAAGGTACCCTGCCTGGGTGTGAGTGGCAGGATACTGGCCGTCAGATCCGTGGGATTGAAGAACTAGGCATCCCCACAATCCGTATGACTAACGGTGGTACTGGGGTGAAGGGCGGATCGTGTGGCAATGATCCACTAGCGACAGGCCTGCCGTCCACTTTAGCTATGGCATCAACCTTCAACCGCGAGTTGAACTATGAGGCTGGCCGAATCCTTGGCGAAGAGACACGTGCCTTCGCGCATCACGTGCTGCTAGGACCGGGTATGAACCTTGTACGTCACCCGTACAATGGCCGGAACTATGAGTACTTCAGTGAGGATCCATACCTGACTGGTGCACTAGCGACTGAGCAGGTCAAAGGCATCCAGGACCAAGGTGTCCAGGCCCAGCTCAAACACTTGGCTGGTAACGAGCAGGAGACCGAGCGTTGGACAATGGGCGTTCAGGTTCCCTCACAGGCTATGAACGAGTTGTACATGCTGCCATTCGAGATGACAGTCAAGGATGCTGACCCAGCCTCAGTGATGTGCTCATTCCCGGATGTCAACGGCACATATGCTTGTGACAGTTCTGAATTGCTCCAAGATGCACTACGGGACAACTGGGGCTTTGATGGTTACGTAATGAGTGACCGCCGCGCAATTCACGACACGGTTGCTGCCATCAAGGCGGGTACGAATGTCGAGCTAGATTGGGCACCGCAGTACTACACTGAAGAGAAAATCCAAGCTGCACTTGATTCTGGTGAAGTAACAGAGGATGATATCGACAATCTTCTTCGTCCGCGTTACATCAAGATGATCGAGTACGGACACATGGATGAGCCTTACGACAAGTTCCTACCAGAGATCGTCGATCCGATTGCTAACGGTGCAAGCGCACTGAAGATGGCTGAGGAAGGGGCCGTACTGTTAAAGAACGATAACAACTTCCTGCCATTGAACGGTGAGCCAAAGACAATCGCGCTGATCGGCGTCGAGTGGTTCGCAGGTGAGGCTAAGATGTCACCGCGTTCTGTTCGAGACAATAACGAGAACGTCGAAGCTCCTTATACGGTTACACCAAAAGAGGGACTAGAGAACGTTATTGAGGAACTAGGCTATGATACTAAAGTAACTTACAACGATGGACGTGACCCGAAGGCTGCTGCTAAGCTAGCCGCTGAGTCCGATGTCGTGCTGCTAATGGTTGGCGACAACCCGCATGAGACTGCGGACCGCGATACTCTTGGTTTCCCGGCTATCGATCTCAACATAAACCCTGATAAAGAAGACTGGGTGGAGCAGGAGCCGCTGATTGATGCGGTCATAGAGGCTAACGCGGAGAACACCGCTGTGGTTCTGAAGACTTCTGGTACAGTACTCATGCCGTGGCTTGATAAGGTACCTGCAGTGCTTGAGGCTTGGTTCCCAGGTATGGAGGATGGAAATGCCGTGGCAAACTTGCTCTACGGTAAAGTCAATCCTTCCGGAAAGCTGCCTATGACATTCGGTGCGACCGAGCGTGAAGCTGCCTTTGCGACAGAAGAGCAATACCCTGGAACGCGTCAAGATACTGGCAAAGTAGGTGGACCAGGTCCGTACGGCGATGGTTCTGACCAGCTAATTGCGAAGTACACTGAGGGTCTTGAGATGGGTTACCGTTGGTATGAAGCCAACGACGTGGAGCCGCTATTCCCATTCGGTTACGGCCTGTCATACACGACCTTTGAGTATGACGACCTCAAGGTTAAGAAAGTTCGAGCTAAAGGCAAAGGAAGTAAAGGCTCGTTATCTGGTATTGATGTGTCCTTCACGATCACGAACACCGGTGATGTTGCCGGAAAAGAAGCGGCACAGGTCTACTTGACACTTCCAGATGAGGCAGGACAGCCAACCAAACGTCTTGTCAACTTCGAGAAGGTTGACCTTGAGCCTGGTGAGAGCGAGCGTGTGACTGTAAGTATTAACCATGCAGACTCTAACCACCCATTCTCCTATTTTATTCCGGAAGAACCGGACAACTTGGCGAACTGGGCAGACGGTGAGTGGGCAACTGCTGACGGAAAATACCGCGTGCATGTCGGCGGTTCCTCGGCAGACACTCCATTGGAAAAGGATATTCCGTTGAACTTCAAACTTGACAAGGACAACGGCAATGGCAACAACAATGGCAAGGGGAACTCCCGTAAGTAGAACCATGGCTATGGGATAACGTTGTTGGTGACCCGGTAGTGATTATCAGGTATCCCAAAGATAGTGAGCCCACGGGCTCGGCGAATCAAGCCGAGGCCCGTGGGCTTACTGTTTTTCTCGACGTATCCATGTGCGATGAGAGGAACGAAAAGAGTGAAGGAAGGACGTGAGGTGTTTGATGAAGGGATTCGTTTTGAAGAGCCGTCGAGGTCCGGCGCATTTATGGTGGGTGTTCTTAGGTCTGGTGTGTCTCTTGACCGCATGCACCGTCGAGGAATCCGACGGGCCGGTCGAAAAAGATGACGCAGTAGGAACTGCGTCATCAGAGCACGGTGATTGGCATGTCCCAGGCTTGGTGGACCGGTATGGTACACCAATTGAGGTACCGACACCGGGTCCGGCCACAGGCAGGACCCTAGAAGTCACGGACTTCGGGGCAGATCCGGATCCAGACTCACAAGACGATGCAGCAGCTATTCGGGCTGCACTGGACGCGGCTAAACCGGGAGATGAGGTGTTGCTGCCGGCCGGCACGTATGACCTCCGCTCCACTGACCCGAACGATAAGTCGGCGAACATCGTGTTGCGTAGCGGTGTTGACCTGCGCGGCGAGGGCCAGGAGAGAACAGTGCTGCTAACTTCCCTTGACGGGGAGGATAACAGTCGGGTAATTCGCGGCTCCGGTGTCCAAGATGTCATTGTCGCCGACTTCACCATTACCTCCCGTCATGATGGTCCACTCGGCGACAATCCCGATAACGGCGACGCTGGTGGCGGTCCGATGTACGGGCTCTACCTCGGGGCCCACAAAGGGCAGGCCAGCTCCCGGGTCCTTGTTGAAAACCTAAGCATCCGCAGGTTTGAGCGCCACGGGATCTCCGTCAAGGCCAGCCGTGAAGTGACCCTTTCAGGAAACTATATAAGTGAGGCAACTGCCGTCGGTCCCGGTGGACAGGGTTACGGCATCGCTATCGAGGGCTCAAGGGACCAACACGACCCGAACGCCACCAACGATTCCCGGCACAATGTCGTCGTAGGCAATACCTTTGATGGCAGGCATTTGAGGCACGCCATTTTACTGCAGTTCCCCACGCACAACAATCTTGTGGCGGAGAACACCATTGTCGGAAGCCATCTCGATGCCATCGACCTGCACGGCGAGGGTGAATACCTGAACGAGATTCGGGATAACATGGTCATCGCCGGGAAGCGGGCGGGCATCGCGCTGGGCAATTCCGGCGGCTTCAAGAACAAGCATGACGCCTCAGGACATGGAAACTGGGTGCACTCCAACGAACTGATTGGAAACCGTCAGGGAGTCCTCGTCATCCTTGGAACTCCTGATACCCTAATCGAGGACAACATGATCACAGCTGGGGAGGATTCCAAGGCAGGAATAGAAATCCGCAATGCGCCAAGCACTGTGTTGCGCGGTAACCACGTCACTGGTGGGAATGACGGATTCTGGGCCATCCTGCTCAAGGAAGACCGAGGCGCTGACGGACGTGGAAAAGGAATCCCCTCGGGCATCAGGATTGAGAGCAACGTCATTCGACAGGCCGCTAACGGTATCAGAATTGAAGATGGGGAGGACCTCAATATTGAAAAAAACGTCCTTGACGGAATTAACGGAGCCGAGTTGAGGGTGGCTGACGGGATTGAGACTCCAACAGTAAAGTAAAAAAGTTAATGAATATTGCATTGCAGAAATAGTTATTTAACCCATAAACAAATTGTGCAGTACTTGATCTTCAATCGAGTGCTTTTGTCTAAAAAAAGCCTAATTTCTCACCAAAAGTATGGAGGAATTAGGCTTTTTTGCATGAATCCAAAAGGGGTCCAGTCCTATTCTTATTAAAAATATAGACAAAATGTTAATCAGGATAAAAGATAATAAGGTAGAATCTAACCAGTTCATCTGAAGAATTTATGTAAATATGTTCACAATCCGCGCTAAATTTAATCGTTTCGTTAGGATTTAATTCAAATTTCTCTCCTTGAAAATCAAGAGTCAGCGTTCCTCTTTGTATGAGTATATATTCCTCGCCTATATGTTTTTCGGATATATGACGAAAACCAGGTTTTAAGTCTACCGTGTAAACTTCAAATTTTTTTTCTGGATGAAAGGGATAAATCGAATACACGAGATAATTTCCATCGTCATCAATAACAGGATTCAGTTCATTCATCTTTATTTTTTGAATTTGCGGCTTTTCATTTTCCTTTAAAAATGCTGAAAAAGACACTTGTAATCCATTTGCTATTTTCCAAAGAGTAGTGACAGTTGGATTGGATTTCCCATTTTCAATTTGAGCTAACATCGCTTTACTTACACCAGTTAGTTCGGACACTTGATCTAAGCTTAACCCGCGTTTTTTTCTCATTTCAGCAAGATTACTAGCGATAACCCCTTGAATGAATTCCATAAAAAAACTCCTTGACTCTTTTTTGTATTCATACTAACATACATATTAACATTATAACAGACGTTTGTTTAATATAACATACAGCGGGTGATAGAATGATGAATGTATTAGCAAAAGAAATACATAACGAAGAAAATCTCCCTACATTTTCTCAGGGAGTCAAAGATTGCGTCCCAACTTTGATTGGCTACGTCAGTATTGGAATTGCCATGGGGATCGTTGGAGCATCGTCCAATTTAAGTATAGTAGAAATTGCTCTTTTATCTTCATTGGTCTACGCTGGGGCAGCTCAATTTATTATTTGTGCACTATTAGTATCGGGAAGTCCTATTTCTGTCATTGTATTTACGACCTTTATTGTAAATTTACGGAATTTCTTATTAAGCATGACATTAGCTCCCCACTTTACAAAATATTCATTAATGAAAAATGTCGGGATAGGTGCCCTTGTAACGGATGAATCATTTGGTGTTGCCATTAATAAAATTGCTAAAAAAGAAGTAATCAATGCCCATTGGATGAATGGGTTAAATGTAACAGCTTTTATTTCCTGGATTCTATCCTGTATCTTGGGTGCTATCTTTGGTAAATGGATTTCAAATCCAGAAGTATTTGGATTAGACTTTTCCTTAACGGCGATGTTTTTGGCATTGCTTGTCTTACAATTTCAGACCATAGAGCATGGGAAATTGAAGTTTTATCTTTCATTAATCGTTTATGTCGTGCTATTGATGTTGGTTCTCTGTATGTTTGTTCCTTCTTATATTGCGATTCTCTTATCAACAATCATTGGTGCAACTATTGGGGTGGTGAAAGATAAATGAGTATAAATGAAACCATATTGCTAATCATTTTAGGCTGTGCCATTGTAACCTTTATTCCAAGAATTATTCCATTTATCGTGATACGAAATTTAACGCTTCCGAAAACGGTAATCAAGTGGCTCTCATTTATCCCGATTTGTATTTTTACTGCCCTTATCGTAGATAGCTTTATTATCCAAGATGAATCTTTATTATCCATTGATTGGAGTGTTCTAACGGCAATTATTCCAACGCTTATTATAGCTTTATGGACAAAGAGTTTGTCGGTCACAGTTATCGTGGGAATAGTAAGTATGGCTACTGTTCGGTTTTTGTTTTAATGGTACCGATGTTTTCAAAACGTAAATAAAATATAAATTCGGACTGGATCAATGGTGGTCTGGTCCTTTTTATTGGATTTTTAATAAATCAATTTTTTTTGATTAATCAGTTGCATTTTATTGGAAATTCTAATATGATTTAAATATCAAAAAAATTTGATGAAAGGAGGATATCAATGGAGGCAATAAAATCGACATTTCAGCAATACGAAAAAAAGTTTAAAGCCCTTGCTGATCAAAAGAGGTTAGAAATCATGTATGAGCTTTGTCAAAGGGGTCAAACTTGTGTATGTGATTTAACCGAATCCTTTGGAATTTCACAATCAAAACTATCCTACCATCTTAAAATTTTATTGGATGCAAACTTAATTGTTAAGGAAACAAAAGGAACCTGGAGTTATTATGATTTAAATGAGAAAGAAATAAATGGCTTACTCTCCGAAGAACTTTGTTGTATTTTTAGAAAAACGGGAAATAAAGCAGCAAATAATAGTTGCTGTTAATTTTTAAAGTTATAAATCAACTTTTTTTGATATAAGGGAATAATAATTGGGAGGAATTTTAAATGAGGTATGTTCACGTGGGGATTAATGTAACAGATTTGGAAAAATCGATTGATTTTTATCAAAAGGTGTTTGGAATCAATCCCGTAAAGACCAAAAATGATTATGCAAAGTTCTTGGTAGAAGAGACAAGATTGAATTTTACGTTAAACGTGAAGAGCGATGTAAAGGGTAATCAAGTGAATCATTTTGGGTTCCAAGTTCAAAATGCGGAAGAAGTCATCTTACATAAAGAGAGATTAGAAAAAGAGGGGTTCTTTGCACGTGAGGAAATGAATACAACGTGTTGCTATGCTCTTCAAGATAAATTTTGGGTAACAGACCCAGATGGGAATGAGTGGGAGTTCTTTTATACAAAAGAAGATAGTGATATGCAACAAGTTGAAGGAGATACTTGTTGTGTTGGTCAAATATAATTTGCATCCAAGAATTTCATACTAGTAATTGGAGGTTCAGCTTTTGTCAACAACATTGGTTTTAGCACTTATTATTTTTGTCGCAACATTAATTTTAGTAATCTGGCAGCCTAAGGGCTTAAATATCGGTTGGTCCGCATGTGGAGGAGCAATCATTGCCTTACTAGTAGGTGTTGTCGGATTTAGTGATGTCTTAGAAGTAATAGACATTACTTGGAACGCAACATTATCGTTTGTAGCGATTATCCTAATTTCATTAATCTTAGATCAAATTGGTTTGTTTGAGTGGGCTGCACTCCATATGGCAAGGATTGCACAGGGAAATGGGATTAAGATGTTTGTCTATGTCAGTATTTTAGGCGCGATTGTTGCCGCTTTATTCGCCAATGATGGGGCAGCATTAATATTAACACCCATTGTACTTGCTATGGTTCGGAACTTAAACTTTAAAGAAAAAATGGTGTTTCCGTTTATTATGGCTAGTGGCTTTATTGCAGACACGACATCACTACCATTTATTGTAAGTAACTTAGTGAATATTGTATCAGCTGATTTCTTTGGAATCGGTTTTCTTGAGTATGCTACCAGAATGATTCTTCCTAACATTTTTTCATTAATCGCAACGATTGCAGTTCTGCTTATTTATTTTAGAAAAAGTATCCCGAAAACATATGATTCTTCTAAATTGAGGAAACCGGAAGAAGCGATTAAAGACCAAAAGTTGTTCCGGCTTTCATGGTTTGTTCTTGCGGTATTACTAATTGGTTACTTTACTAGTGAATTTATGAATGTTCCTGTATCCATTGTAGCAGGAATAATTGCCATCCTCTTTATTCTTATGGCGAGAAGAAGTGAAGCAGTTAATACGAAGGCGGCCATTAAAGGAGCACCTTGGAATATTGTATTTTTCTCGATTGGAATGTATGTAGTTGTTTATGGATTAGGGAATGCAGGACTTACCTCTGTCTTAGCAGGTATGATTCAAAACGTGGCTGAGGAAGGACTGTTTGTTGCTACGGTTTCAATGGGCTTTATCGCGGCTATATTATCTGCGGTTATGAATAATATGCCAACTGTTATGATTGATGCTTTAGCGATTGCAGAAACGAACACTTCAGGTATTATCCGAGAAGGTCTTGTGTATGCAAATGTGATTGGTTCGGACTTAGGCCCTAAAATTACACCAATCGGTTCCCTTGCTACATTAGTATGGCTTCACGTATTATCCCAAAAAGGCGTGAAAATATCGTGGGGAACCTATTTTAAAACGGGGATTGTCTTAACGATACCTATCTTATTTATTACATTAATTGGGCTTTATCTATCAATCCGATTTTTCTAAAGGAGAATGAGTTATGACGAAAAAAACAATCTACTTTCTTTGCACAGGGAATTCATGCCGAAGTCAAATGGCAGAAGGATGGGCGAAAAAATATTTAAATCAAGATGAATGGGTAGTAAAGAGTGCTGGAATTGAAGCACACGGACTGAACCCAAATGCTGTTAAGGCAATGAATGAAGTCGGAATTAACATATCAAATCAAACTTCAGATATAATACAACCAGAAATATTAAACAATGCAGCCTTAGCTGTTACCCTTTGCGGTGATGCAAAGGATAAATGCCCGGTTACACCTCCTCAAGTCAAACGAGAACACTGGGGATTTGATGATCCTGCAAAAGCAGAAGGAACAGAAGTAGAAAAATGGGCAGTTTTCCAGCGTGTTCGTGATGAAATCGGTGAAAGAATTAAACGATTTGCTGAAACTGGGGAATAGTTCCAGTAGAGAGGTATAAGAGTGTTCACACGATTGAATTCAGGGGGAGGTTAAAGTGAATTTGAAAGTTGGAGAGAGCATCCGATTTGAACGGACATTTACTAAAGAAGATGTCGACATGTTTACGAAAATTTCGATGGATGAAGGGGATCACCATACCAACCCTGATGAACTGGGGAGAGTTGTGGTTCAAGGGTTGTTAACCGCTACTTTGCCAACTAAAGTTGGTGGAGATTATAATGTGTTGGCTCGTACCATGAATTTTGAATTCTTTAGACCTGTGTTTACTGGAGATACGATTAGTTGTGTAGTAACAATCGAAAAATTGGAAAAGAAAGATCAGAATAGAACATGTATTTTGGCGACTTTCCAATGTGTAAATCAACTTGAGAAACAAGTGTTGAGCGGGAATTTTTCGGGAGTCATATTGGGTTAACTGGGACTGATGAATAGGCATTGCTTTAACAAATCGGGTAGCCGATCATAGGTGCGTCAGTCAAGAGAGTAATAGGGGTAAATGACCTAGAGGGGTAGAGTGATAAAACTCTATCCCTTTTAATTTTTTGCTTACCATATAAACACAAAGGTCCCTTAGAATCGTACTTTAAAACTGCTTATACTTTTCTTTTGCAATGTTCAGGAATGTAAGAGCGGGAGCAGATAAGGATTCTCCTTTTTTATAACTGACCACTACATGATTCTTATAAACCGGGTTCCCCAAAGTATAGAAAATAGAATCCGTAATGATGTTGTCCCGTGTAACTACACTTTCTGGAATAATTGTTAAACCAACGCCTCTATTTGCAAGACGAAAGGCACTTTCAATATTCTGCGTTTCGATTACTATATTAGGATGAATGGAGTATTCTTTGAATATTTCATCTGTGAGTCTTCTTAATCCAAGCCCTTTTTTAAGCAATATGAATTTTTCTCCGTCTAGAAGATGGGGATTAAATGGAATGTGGGCTACAGGTTTCTTATCGGGATTATAATGCTTATGAAAAGGAGGAATCACTATAAATAGTTTTTCTTCATAAAGGATCTCATAGACAATTTCTTGATTAAATATAGGAAGCATATTTAAACAAATATCAATTTTCCCTTCCAATAGCAAAGATTCCATATCATTCGCAGATTCCTCAACCAGTTCAATTTCAATCCCGGGGTAATTCAGGATGAATTCAGGTAAGATATTATAGAGGGTATGTGAACCTAATATTGGATTTATGCCAAGCTTAAGCAGCCCTTTTTCCATATTTGAGATAGACTCAATTTCATGCTTCAATTTACTATACGACTGTTCTATTTCATTCATATAAGATAAATATCTTTCCCCCGCATATGTTAACGATAAGGGATTTACTCTCCGGTTTACTAATTCAATTCCTAGTTCATCCTCTAAATTCTTAATGTATTTGCTAAGGTATGGCTGTGATATATATAAAGCCTTGGCGGCATGTGAGAAATTTCCGTATTTAGCAATTGACTTTAGATACTTTCCAGATAGATCTTTCATCTTTCTCTGGCCTCCTTAAATAACCTAATTTTCACACTCGCAAATAATAGTATGAATCGTGATATGTTATTTCATTATAAGTATGAAGGTAATTCTTATCAATTTATAACCTGTTTATTATGAAAACCATAACCTTATTAGTATTTCTAAATGTGAATAATCTGTGACATACTATGGTGGAACGGTTAGGGAAAAACATTTTTTACAAAATCTTTGGGGGGAATTCATACAGCACAGACAACAAAGTCAAAGGGAGATATCTTTAGTACCTATTGCTTCATAACTATAGGGGATTTTCATTTTTAGGAATAATTATGCTATAGAAACCAATTATTAATGATTTAAATAGTTTTTTTTAGCCATTTGTCTTGATTTCAAGATAAATGAATTAAAGGTAAATAAGTGGAAAAATTTCAGGAAACACTAACATAAAAATATGAGGGGAAGATCATCATGGATATCATTCAAGTTATTGGTATATTACTTGGAATAATAGTAGTCATTTATGGAGCAATGAAAGGTTTTAGTATTTTGATTGTTGCTCCAATTGCATCGATTATCGTCATCATAACAAATCAACTAGACTTTTTCTCTTCCTTAATTGGAAAAGAGAATTCCTATATGACAGGTTTAACAGATTTTGTAGTAAATTTCTTTGCTGTCTTTCTTTTAGGAGCCATTCTAGCTAAATATATCGATAAGAGTGGAGCGGCTCAATCTATTGCGAAAAAAATTCTTGAAAAAACGGGAACAAAAAATCCTTTTTCAGTATTAGTAGCACTACTCATAATTACGGCTATTTTAACGTATGGCGGAGTTAGTTTATTTGTAGTTATATTTGTACTTATTCCGCTTGCAAAGCCATTATTTAAACAATTAAATATTGCATGGAATTTAGTAACAATTCCTATTCAGCTTGGTTTAGGTACGTTTACGATGACCATGTTACCTGCTACACCATCTATTCAAAATGTTGTCCCTACGGCCTATCTTGGTACAACCCTTACGGCAGCACCACTTTTAGGGATTATTGGAGCGGTAGTAGCAGCTGCCTTTGGTTTATGGTATATGAAATTCACTTTAAATAAAAGTATAGCAAACGGAGAGACATTTACTGATTTTAATGTGAAAGAATCGGATGAAGAATTAAAAAAGGAAATCCCTTCTTTTATCGTAAGTATCATTCCGATTGTGCTTTTGATTGCAGTAATTATCGTTGGTAGTGCTTTAAAAGTACAAAATATTATTGTTATCGGATTAGCAGCTGCAGTTATTGTTTCGGCTATTTTATTTAAAAAATATATTCCAAGCCAAAAAGCAGTGATAAATGAAGGTGCGAGCGGTTCTATTATGCCTGTATTTTTCACTTCATCAGCCGTAGCTTTTGGTGTGGTTATTACCATTGCACCAGGATTTAAGTATATTTCTGACTTTATTTTAAATATTCCTGGTAATCCTCTTATCAGTTTATCCGTTGCTTCGGCACTTTTTGGTGGGATAACAGGTTCTGCATCAGGAGCGTTAGGAATTGTTATGCAGGCATTCGGTCAAAGTTACTTAGATATGGGACTTAATCCGGAAGTAATCCATAGGGTCTCAGCGGTTGCATCATCAGTGATTACACTTATGCCGCATAATGGTGCAGTATTAACATTCTTAGCTTTGACAGGACTTACTCATCAAAATGGCTTTAAGTATCAATTTATCGCGGTAACAGGTGCTAATTTACTTGCTTTAATTGCAGTGTTAATTACAGCCATAATTATGTATTGATATCTGAAAAACTACCATATGAGGAGGTGAATCAAAAGAGAAGGTTCTAAACAATTTAGTAGTTAATCATTTTTTTGACTAAATTATGTATTTTAATAAAACATTCGAAATGTAGGAGGAAATAACAATGACAACTCAAAAAGAACGTACAGTAATCGTAACAGGTGCAGCTCAAGGAATCGGATATGCAATTGCAGAGGAATTTGTAAAAAATGGTGACTTTGTTGCCATCTTTGATTTAAATGAAGAAGCAGCAAATGGTGCAGCTGAAAAATTAGGAAATGCAAGAGGATTCAAAGCAAACGTAGCAAATGAAGAAAGTGTGAAAACAGCTGTTGAACAGGTTATCGCAGACCGTGGAACAGTAGACGTACTAGTAAACAATGCAGGTCTGCAGTTTATTTCACCTACTGATGAATTCCCTGAAGAAAAATGGGATCTAGTGGTGGATGTAATTCTAAAAGGGACATTCTTAGCAACGAAACATGTACTTCCTGCAATGAAGAAGCAAAAATATGGTCGTATCATTACAATTTCTTCAGGACACGGTAGAAGACCTGATAAATACAAATCTGCATATGTTGCAGCAAAATACGGACAAATTGGGTTTACAAATGTAGTTGCAATGGAAAATGCTGAATACGGTATTACAGCTAATTCAATTTTACCTGGACCAACTCGTACAAACCTAATTGAAAAACAATTACCAGTACTTGCAGAAAAAGATGGAACTACAGTAGAAGAAGCACTGAAAACACATATCCTTGGTAGCCAATGGTTAGGACGTTTACTTGAACCTTCAGAAATTGCAGCTACAGCCCTGTTCTTAGCTTCAGATGGTGCAGCCGCGATTACTGGCGAAGCACTTGGTGTTACTGGCGGGGAATAATCATCCAAAGACCAGTTGCAGTTATTTTTATTTAATAATAATATAATTGGAGGTCTGGTGAATTTTTCATCAGCCTTTTTTGCATATTATGAAGATATTTTTAAAGTTAATTTATGAATTGAATTCTTCACAAAACATTTTTGCTTGCTTAACGTCCTTTTTGATGAGTTAGATAAGTATTTTTCTTTTACATTTTTAAAAGTACCAATTTCCAAGATTTTATAATAGTTTTCAATTGTAAAATGGAAACAATGTCTATGAGAAAAAGTATAAGAATGATCGATAACGACCGTATTTTCATCTACTAGAGGTGCGTTACAAATCTTGCAGAACTTTGTCATTTTATCACAACCCTCTTTCAAAATAGGATTAGTTATATTGTGAGTACAATATTATCCAAACGCTATTTAGAAGATTAGTAAGATTCCGAGTTTAGATATAAAAAATTTATACATAGTTTAGTTTATTGGCTTTTTGAAGCATTTTTATGGATTTGGTCATTCGTAATAAAAAAATATCTCGAATTCAAGATAATTTTATTGCATCGGTATCAATTGAGTGGTAAAGTGATAATAAAGAAGGAAGTGACACAGTGCTATGAAAAAAAATACGCGTGGTTCATTAATCTGGTTGCGACTTACTCGATTCACACATCAAAGTAATTTACTTTCAAATGATTTTTTAAAGCAATTTGAATTAACTACTGCACAATTTGATGTATTAATGCAAATTTCAACTTACGAGCCATTAACTCAGAGTGAGCTTGCCGAGAAAGTTACGGTGACACAAGGCGGTATTTCACGCATGCTGGCACGACTTGAAAAAGAAGGACTCATTGAACGAAAGCAAGACTGGAAGACGAAATCTATTTCCTTAACTAAAAAAGGCCGTGAAAAACTAGATCATGCGTTTGAGGCACAGCTTGCCTTTCAATCCTCTTTCTTTGATGAATGTTTATCTAAAGAAGAACAAAAAATACTATATACGCTCATGTCGCGTGTACAAAAAAATAGTGAAAAAAAGAAAATGCCGAGCAAATAATTTTTTTATTATATCACTTGATTAGTAAAGTGATAAAAGGAGAGATTACCTATGTATACAATTCCAGGACATCATCATATTTCAATGATCACAAAGGATGCAAAACAAAATAACCATTTTTATCGTGAAGTACTTGGGCTACGACGTGTGAAAGTGACAGTGAACCAGGATGATCCAACGATGTATCACTTATTCTATGGAGATAAAACCGGAAGTCCCGGTACAGAGCTATCGTTTTTTGAAATTCCTCCAGTGGGGAGGACGCACCGAGGCACAAATGCGATAACCCGAATTGGTTTACTTGTACCAACCGAAAGCAGCTTAACTTATTGGAAAGCACGTTTTGAAGAATATGGTGTACAACACAGTGAAATCACATCATACGCCAACAAGCCAGCCTTACACTTTGAAGATGAAGAAGGTTTGCGAATGGTTTTACTTGTATCAAACGGCGAGAAGGTTGAGCATTGGGAAACTTGGGAAAAGTCAAATGTGCCTGAAGAACACCAAATTCAAGGCATGGGCTCAGTGGAAATAACAGTGCGCAAACTTGATAAATTAGCAAAGACCCTAACAGAGATGTTTGGATATACGCAAATTTCACGTACAGAAGATGAAGCCATTTTCCAATCCATACAAGGAGAGGTATTTGGAGAAATCGTTGTGAAATATTTAGATGGTCCTACTGAAAGACCAGGACGAGGTAGTATTCATCATTTAGCGATTCGTGTTAAAGATGAGGTAGAGCTAGCTTACTGGGATGAACAGGTTCGAGCACGTGGCTTCCATACATCTGGCATTGTGGATCGCTTTTACTTTAAGAGCCTATACTTCCGTGAGTCAAACGGTATTTTATTTGAAATTGCAACTGACGAACCTGGTTTCACAATTGACGGTGATATCGACACACTAGGTGAAACATTAGATCTTCCACCGTTTTTAGAAGATCGTCGTACTGAAATTGAAGAAAATCTAAAACCAATTGAGGTGAAATGAGTGACTGAATTTAGTAGTTTAGTAAAAGAAAGACGATCAGCAAGTAATTTCTTACCTGATCATCCAATAACAAAAGAAGAGTTAGACGAAATTTTTGGATTAGTAAAGTTTGCTCCAACGGCTTTCAATCTACAACATGCTCACTATAAAGTTATTACAAACCAAGAGGTGAAAAAGAAGCTAAGAACAGCTGCTTATGGTCAATATAAAGTTCATTCATCTTCTGCAGTCATAATTGTAACAGGAGATACTAATGCCTATCATGATGCTGCCAAAATAAATGAGGGCCTATTGATGTTAGGAATTCTCAACAAACAGGAATATGATCATGAGATTGAAGATATTACCTCATTATATACAAGCAGAGGAGAAGTGTTTCAAAGAGATGAAGCCATTCGGAATGCTTCGCTTTCTGCGATGATGTTTATGCTCGCAGCGAAGGATAAAGGCTGGGATACTTGTCCGATGATAGGGTTTGATCAACAGACCGTAAAGGAAATATTAAATATTAGTTCTGAACAAGAAGTGGTTATGATGATAACGATTGGAAAAGAAAAGGTGTCTAGCCGAAGACCTAGGGGATATCGTAAACCAATTGCGGAGCTTGTTAGCTACATTGAATAGGGACTTGAAGGAATTGGGAAAACACTCACTGGTTAAAAGGTGAGTGTTTTTTTTGAAAAATTATCTTGAATTCGAGATATATTTCTTGACTATAAATAATTTGAGGGTTATTATTGGTTACATAAAGTAACGTCGGTTACTAATAGTGACTTGTTATAAAAAGATAAACAAAATAAATATTTTTCAGATAGGAGTGAATCATATGGTTGAGGTAACCCTGAACCTTGAATATAAAGGCAAAAAATATCTAACAAACGTCATTGTTAAGAAAGGCACACCTCAAAGTCAAATATTCCGTATTGCGGAAGAGCAAATTAAGAAACAATGGCAAGGTTAAAAATGAATGTGGAATCTCCAGTTATGAAAGGAGAAAGAATCCTTTGAATGAGAAAAAAGCAGTTGGAGAAAAAGCTGTTGATTATATAAAAGATGGAATGGTAGTGGGACTAGGAACGGGCTCGACAGTGTTTTATACCATAACTAAGCTTGGAGAATTAGTTCAAAACGGACTTTCTATTAAGGGAATTCCTACCTCAAAACAAACTGAAAAACTAGCTAAGGAGATTGGAATCCCACTTATTTCTTTTAATGAGGTTGAACACATAGATGTGGCCGTTGATGGTGCCGATGAGGTGGATCCTGATTTAAACCTTATAAAAGGGGGCGGTGGTGCTCTTTTACGGGAAAAAATCATCGCAAATGCAGCTAAAACTTTTATCGTAATTGCAGACCCAGATAAAAATGTTACAAGATTAGGATCTTTCCCATTACCGGTAGAAGTCTTACCATTCGGCATTGAAATGACAAAGAAAAAGATCCAAGAACTCGGGATTACACTTCAATTAAGACAAGTTCAAGGGAATCCATTCCGAACGGATAATGGTAACTATATTCTTGACTGTCGTTTACCGGATATGACGAACCTTAAAGAATTAGAAAGAGAGCTTAACCTTATACCCGGCGTTATTGAGAATGGGTTATTTCTCGGAATGACTGATAAATACATTACCTTGGATAGGGCCAAGGATAACTCTATTGTAGTCAGAAATAGAAAAGATTTACAACACTAGAATGAATCTATCTTCCTGAAAAAAGATAGTTACTAGGAGGACTTAAATTGGAATCAATGACTTTTGTATTATTTGGCTCAACAGGTGATTTGGCAAAGAGAAAGATTTTTCCTGCTCTGTACAACCTGTTTGTTGATAAAAAATTACCACAACCTATATCAATAATTGGACTTGGAAGAGCTGAACTCTCTCAAAAGGACTTTCAAGAACGAGTAAAAGAATCAATCTTTTCGTTCTCACGCCGTCTTGAACATGCTCCTGATGAAATGGATGTTTTTCTGGATTTATTTCGCTATAAAGCCCTTGATGTTACCGATAAAGCAGGGTATAAACCATTACTTGAGATGGTTAAGCAACGAGAAGCAGAACTGCAAATTAAAGAAAATCGAGTATTTTATCTTTCAGTCGCTCCTGAGTTTTTCGATGTTATTGCTTTAAATATCAAAGAAAGCGGCCTTGGGAATACCACAGGTTGGAAACGATTGATGATTGAAAAGCCATTCGGACATGATCTCGGGTCAGCTCGTAAATTAAATGAAGAACTAAGCGGTGCATTTAAAGAAGAAGAAATTTATCGAATTGATCATTATCTAGGAAAGTCAATGGTTCAGAACCTCGAAGCGCTTGAATTTGCAAATCCAATCTTACAATCCGTCTGGAACAAAGATCACATTGCAAATGTACAAATCACAGCGAGTGAAACAGTTGGTGTCGAGACAAGGGCGGGCTATTACGATCATGCTGGAGCCATACGTGATATGGTTCAAAATCATATGCTTCAAATGTTAATGATGACCGCAATGTCCTTACCTAAAAAGATTAATGCCTCGGAAATCCGAAATGAAAAGCGTAAGGTCATGGAAGCTGTTCGTCCACTGAATAAAGAAGATGTTCATTTGAATATCATTCGCGGGCAATATGGATCAGGGGAGAGTAATGGTAACCAGGTCATTGGGTATAAAGAGGAACCGGGAGTTAATCCTGCTTCCAAAATAGATACATTTATCGCAGCTCGTATATGGATCGATAATGCATTCTGGAAAGGTGTACCGTTCTATATCCGAACTGGAAAAAGAATGAAGGAAAAGTCAACTCGTATCGTAATTGAATTTAAAAATACATTAAACTCACAGTATGAAAATACGAACCAAGAAATAGAACCGAACTTATTAATAGTTGAAATAAGTCCAGATGAAAATGTCTCTCTTCAATTAAATAGTAAAAACCCTACAAATAATGGGAATATCGAGCCTGTTCGAATTAATTTTTCGTGTGAAGCTAATGGAATTGGTGTACCGGAAGCATATGAAAGAATTATATATGATGCTTTCATTGGGGATTCAACATTCTTTGCACATTGGAAAGAAGTTGAGTTGTCATGGGAATGGGTTCAACCGATTCTTGACGCATTTAAAGAAGATCTTGTTCCACTGCATGAATATCAGTCAGGTTCAAATGGTCCAAAGGCATCTGATTTGTTGTTGGAAGAAAATGGGTTTAAATGGTGGTTAGATGAAAGTACTCAAAATCAAGAAGACAAAGAATTAGTGGGAATGAAATAAGGATATTCTGGAGGAGAATCATGACACAAAATATTGAGAACTTAGCCGTTACAACGATACGAACTCTATCTATAGATGCCATCAATGCAGCCAATTCCGGCCATCCGGGATTACCGATGGGCGCAGCACCAATGGCTTATGCATTATGGTCAAAACATATGAATCATAATCCGAAGAATCCCAAATGGTTTAATCGAGACCGATTTGTTTTATCAGCCGGACACGGATCTAGCTTATTATACAGTTTACTTCATTTAGCAGGATATAACGTCACTATTGATGACTTAAGGAACTTCAGAAAATTAAACAGTAAAACGCCTGGACATCCTGAATTTGGCCATACTTCTGGTGTAGAAGCGACAACAGGACCATTAGGACAAGGGATTGCTAATGCTGTTGGAATGGCGATGGCAGAAGCATATCTAGCCGCAAAATTTAATAAGAAGAACTACCCTGTCATTGACCACTATACGTATGCTTTGGTAGGAGACGGTGATCTTATGGAGGGGATATCCTATGAGGCTATGTCAATGGCCGGGCATATGAAACTAGGTAAATTAATCGTCCTATATGATTCAAATGATATTTCCCTTGATGGTGACTTGAACGTCTCTTTTTCTGAAGATATTGAGAAAAGAGCAGAATCTGCTAATTGGCACTATATAAGAGTGGAAGATGGAAATGATCTAGAAGCAATCTCAAACGCAATCAACCTAGCGAAACAAAATCCTCATCAACCAAGCATTATTGAAGTCAGAACCATCATTGGGTATGGAAGTCCAAAAGTAGCAGGTAGCAATAAAGCACATGGCGCACCGCTAGGGCTTGAGGAAGCAAAGGCAACGAAGCAAGCTTATGGCTGGGACTATGAAGAGGACTTCTTTGTTCCAGAAAACGTGAAAGTTCACTTTGAGGATTTAAAGAGTAAGGGAATGGATGTTGAGGAAAAATGGAATGATTTATTCCGTTCTTATCAACAAGAATACCCAGAACTGGCAGATCAACTAACTAATGCGATACAAGGGAAAGTTCTAATTGATGCAAACGACATTTTAACCTTTGGAACAGGTAAAGGTGTTTCCACTCGTGTTGCAAGTGGAGAAGCTATTAACCATTACGTGAAATCAGTTCCTGCCATTTTTGGAGGAAGCGCAGACCTGTCTGGCTCTACTATGACAGACATAAAAGGAGAACAAATTTTTGCTGTAGAATCCTACGGTGCTCGAAATGTGTACTTTGGTGTAAGGGAGCATGCGATGGGAGCAGCTGCAAACGGTATGGCTTATCACGGTGGGGTGAAGCCTTTCGTAAGTACGTTCTTTGTATTTAATGATTATCTCCGTCCATCTATCCGTCTGGCAGCACTATCAAAACTTCCAGTCACCTATGTATTTACACATGACTCAATTGCTGTAGGTGAAGATGGTCCAACACATGAGCCAGTTGAACATTTAGCAGCACTTCGTTCAATACCTGGGCTTACGGTAATAAGACCAACCGATGCAAATGAAACAGCAAGTGCTTGGGCATATGCACTACAACAAACAGAAGGCCCAGTTGCATTGATTTTAAGTCGTCAAAACTTACCGGTATATAACGAAACAAGAGCAAATCTAGAATATGTTTCAAAAGGTGCTTATGTTCTTACTGAAACAAATTCAGCACCAGAGGCTATTCTAATTGCGACAGGCTCTGAAGTGTCATTAGCTGTAAATGCAAAGGAAGAGCTTGAAAAAGAAAATAGATCTATTCGCGTAGTAGCAATGCCAAGTTGGGAACTATTTAATAAACAAACATCTGATTATAAAGAAGCCATTTTACCATCATCCATTTCAAAACGGATTGCAATCGAATCTGGAATCTCGATGGGGTGGGAACGATTTGTTGGTACGGAAGGGAAAATAGTATCAATTGAATCATTTGGTGCTTCGGGTTCAGGGTCTGATGTTATGGAACAGTTTGGTTTTACAACTGAAAACGTAGTTCAAATAACTAAAAGTCTATTAAACTCTTAAAAAATGACAAAACAATTGGGGGAAAACAACATGAAGGTTGGATTAATAGGTTTAGGAAAAATGGGATTAAATTTAGGACAAAATCTTATCGATAACAATCATGAAGTAGTTGCATTTGATGTAAACCCAGGTGCTGTTGATGAAATGAAAAAATATGGAGCTTTAGGGGTATCAAGCTATAAAGAACTAGTTGAGTCTCTAGATAAGCCAAGAATCATTTGGATTATGGTTCCTCATGCTGTGGTGGATTCTGTCATTGACGAAGTTGCACCATTTTTAGACAAAGATGATATTGTGATCGAAGCGGGTAATTCTCACTATAAGGAATCCATCCAACGTTACAATGATTTAAAGAAAATTGGCGTACGATTCATGGATGCAGGTACTTCCGGTGGAATGGAAGGAGCACGAAATGGTGCTTGTTACATGATTGGCGGCGATCCTGAGGCGTGGGAACAGGTCGAACTTATTTTCAAAGATACAGCTGTCGAAAATGGTTTCTTGTATGCAGGGAAAGCAGGAAGCGGGCACTTCTTGAAGATGGTTCATAATGGCATTGAGTATGCAATGATGGCTGCGATAGGAGAAGGTTTTGAAGTATTGGAGAAAAGTGAATTTGATTTTGATTATGAAAAAGTAGCAAGAGTCTGGAATAATGGTTCCGTTATACGTTCATGGCTCATGGAATTAACAGAGAATGCATTTTCAAAGGATGCTAAATTGGATGAAATTCAAGGAATTATGCACTCCTCAGGTGAAGGGAAATGGACGGTTGAAACGGCTTTAGATTTACAAACAGCTACACCAGTTATTGCGATGTCCCTATTGATGCGTTACCGCTCATTAGAAAATGATACCTTTAACGGTAAAGTTGTTGCCGCATTACGAAATGAATTTGGTGGACATGCTGTCGTAAAAAAATAATAAAACAATATAAAATGGAGGAAACCAAAAATGAAATTTTTTATAGATACTGCTAACCTAGATGACATTAAAAAAGCATACAAAATGGGTGTATTATCTGGTGTAACAACTAACCCATCACTTGTTGTAAAAGAAGGCGTTAAATTCGAAGACCGCATCGCTGAAATTCTTCAAGCTGTGCCAGAAGTAGAAAGTGTATCTGCAGAAGTATCTCCAAGCGCTGAAACCGCTGAACAAATGATCGCTGAAGCAGAAGAACTTTTAAAAATTAACCGTGGCGACAAAAACATCACAATCAAAGTTCCAATGACTGTGGCTGGATTAGAAGCGACTCGCTACCTATCTAAAAAAGGTGTTAAAACGAACGTAACATTAATCTTCACAATGAACCAAGCTCTTTTAGCAGCACGTGCAGGTGCAACATATGTATCTCCATTCTTAGGTCGTCTAGATGACATCTCTGAAGATGGCGTACAGCTTGTAGCGAGAATCGCTGAGCTATTCCGCGTTCATAACATAGATTCTCAAATCATTGCTGCATCTGTAAGACACCCTGACCATGTTACTCGTGTAGCATTAGCTGGTGCTCACATTGCAACAATCCCTTACTCTGTAATTGAGCAACTTACTAAGCACCCACTTACAGATCAAGGCCTTGAGAAATTTGCTGCTGATTGGAAATCTGCACTGTAAAAAATTATAGTTACACTACACTTAGATCAGAAGGACTTCTTCTGTTAGTCCTTCTATACGAATAAATTTATGAAGGAGAAATTTATATGTCTATTACTTTTGATTATTCTAACGTACTATCATTCATGCAGGAGCATGAGGTTGAATATTTAAGTGAATTTGTTAAGGTCGCACATGATATGCTTCACGAGAAAAGAGGACCAGGTTCTGACTATCTTGGTTGGGTTGAATTACCGCTTAACTTCGACAAAGAAGAATTTGCTAGAATCAAAGCAGCTTCCGAAAGAATTCGTAGTAATTCAGACGCTTTAGTTGTAATTGGAATTGGTGGTTCATACCTTGGTGCAAGAGCCGCAATTGATGCTCTATCACATACATTCCATAACCAAATGGAGGACAAAACTGAGATTTATTATGTTGGGCAAAATATTAGTGCAACATATGTTTCGCATTTATTTGATGTGCTTAAGGACAAGGATATTTCAGTGAACGTAATTTCAAAATCAGGTACAACAACAGAGCCTGCAATTGCTTTTCGTATTTTCCGAGAGTATATGGAGAAAAAGTATGGAAAAGAAGAGGCTAGAAAACGTATCTATGCCACAACTGATCGCGCTAAAGGTGCTTTAAAAACTCTTGCAGATGAAGAAGGATATGAAACCTTTGTCATTCCTGATGATGTCGGCGGCCGTTATTCTGTTTTAACAGCTGTAGGCTTATTACCAATTGCTACGGCAGGGCTAGATATTGATAAAATGATGGCTGGTGCCGCAGCTGCAGCTGATAAGTATAGTAACCCTAACTTGGCAGAAAACCAAAGCTATCAGTATGCTGCTGTTCGAAATGCGCTTTATAGAAAAGGAAAATCCATTGAACTTCTGGTTAACTTTGAACCATCATTACATTATGTTTCTGAATGGTGGAAACAATTATTTGGCGAGAGTGAAGGAAAAGACCAAAAAGGACTCTACCCAGCTTCCGTTGACTTCTCAACTGACTTACATTCGATGGGACAATATGTCCAGGAAGGACGTCGTGACCTTATTGAAACAGTTGTAACTGTAAAAGAACCTAAGCTTGACATTACCCTTCAGGAGGAAGCATCTGATCTGGATGGCTTAAATTATCTAGCTGGAAAGACGATGGACTTTGTAAACAAGAATGCAGCACAGGGTACGGTGTTGGCCCATGTAGATGGTGGAGTTCCGAACCTATCTGTAGAGCTTGACAGACTAGACGAATTCACATTTGGAGAGATGGTTTACTTCTTTGAAAAGGCTTGTGGGATTAGTGGGTTATTGATGGGTGTAAATCCATTTGATCAGCCTGGAGTAGAAGCATATAAAAAGAATATGTTTGCCTTACTAGGTAAGCCAGGCTATGAAGAAGAAAGAGCTGAATTGCTAAAGCGTATTTCTAAGTAGGGTGACTATATAGAAGGAGGATACTAATATGCATAGTATCCTCTTTTTTATTTGAAATAAAATACTGCCTGATCATGACAAGAGGCATGAGCCAAGCAGTAAGAAATAATTATAACCATTTATTAGCCCAATCCTCAACCGTTTTTAAAGCCTTTCCCATTTCATGTCCCTTTTTTGTTAGTGAATATTCCGTTCGGACGGGACGATCCGTGATTACGTTTCGAAGGACTATTCCGCAATCTTCGAGTTCTTTTATCCGTTCGTTAAGCATTCTTTTACTTAAATCGGGAATCGATGCATGTACTTCACTAAATCGTTTTGGTTCCTCCATTAAAGTATGAATAATCAAACCCATCCATTTTTTTCCAATCATGTGATACAGTTCTTCAATCTTTGAACATTCTCTTTCCTGAATATCTTTATCTATCATGACTATACACCTCCTATAGCTGTAAATATCTATATATACAAAAAGTAACAAGGTAATATAATATACAATTTAATTATATCCTAGACAGACCGTTTTAAAAAGGGGAATATTATGAAGGAATTGTGACAATATTAATGAATTGTAGATGCGGTACTTTAGAAAAAATAATTTACTAGTTATTATAAAATAAACATTAATAGTTACTAGTTGACTTAAAGTAACCACTGATGTAATATAGGTTACATAAAGTAACCTAAAAACTTCACCAAATATATAGCGATGTACAAAGGAGAGATAGAAAATGATGCAAATATTAGACGCGAAAATGATTGATACCAAATCAGGAATTGAAACATATTTAGATATCCAAAAAAAATGTTCATGTTGCAGATTTACGCATTCCAACAGAAGACAGTCCATATTTCGATATAAAGATAGGAATTGAATACTATCGTTTGATTGATCAAAACTATTATGATAACCAGGTCAACTACTTTTGGATAAGAATACATCCAGATATGAATACAATTAGTCTATTAGAACCTGAAATACAAAACATCTTTAGTATAAAAGATGTAAATGAAAGAGCAGCAACTAAGAGGTTAATCGGAGAATGGTTAATCAATACAAATGCTTTTAGGTCTTCAATAAAAAATCTAATTAATGAAAAGAAATCTGAAAATGTGGTAACAGAAGCAGATATTCGAGAAACTTTACGCACAATTGAATTATTGGAAAAAACGCTTGAATTAGAAACAGAAGACATATTAAAGGCGGATGTCAAAAGATATTCTTAAGTGATTTAACAGAAACAAGATATTAATATTTTGAATTAACAATATCTAAAATCTCAATGGGATAAAAATACTTTGTTTACAAATAATAGTTTCGGGATAAATAATCTTTATATAAAATTGGAGGAATTCATCATGGGTAAATTAGACGGTAAAGTAGCAATAATTACAGGAGCAGCACAAGGCATGGGTGCTATGCATGCTCGTAAATTTGTGGAAGAAGGCGCGAAAGTAGCAATTACTGATCTTAACTTAGAAGGTGCACAAAAACTAGCCGATGAATTAGGGGAAAACGCAATCGCTCTTAAACTAGATGTTGCTAATGAAGAGAATTGGATAGAAGTTGTAGCAAAAACAGAAGAAACATTTGGTCCTATCAATGTGTTAGTAAACAACGCTGGAATTGGTATCTTCAAAACATTAGAAGAACTAACTGTAAAAGACTTTGAATTAACATTTAAAGTAGATGAGCTTGGAGTATTTCTCGGAATGCAAAAAGTAGTGCCATCTATGAAAAAAGCGGGTGTAGGTTCTATTGTAAATATATCATCTGTAGATGGTTTGGTGAGTGCACCAACGGCTATTGCTTATAGTGCTTCTAAACATGCAGTAACGGGTATGACAAAAGGTGCAGCTGCTGAGCTTGGACAACATAACATCCGTGTAAATTCTGTACATCCAGGAATTATCAAAACACCTATGGCTGACCAACCAGATGTTGAAGAATATCTTAAGCAACTTGAACAAGATATTCCACTAAGACGAAGAGCAGAAGTAGAAGAAGTATCTAATTTAGTTGTTTACCTTGCTTCTGATGATTCTAGCTATTCAACTGGAGCTCAATTTGTTGTAGATGGCGGAATGATTTCTGACCTATAAAAGATATAAAAGCTTATGGGAGCAAAAGAAAAATAGCTCAGTTTAATAACTGGGCTATTTTGTACTTAGAAAGCGGCACATAAGACCTTAAATTAATGAGCTAGAAGTTATGATAGGATAAAGATTTCCATCAATCGCGAAAGAAACTCTTCCTGTTTCTTCTGAAACAATTAATACGAGCGCGTCACTTTGCTCCGTAAGTCCAATGGCAGCGCGGTGACGAGTACCTAGCTTTTTTTCACCTGCATTCACTTTAGATAAAGGTAAAACATTTGCAGCTGAATAGATTTGATCTGAGCGTACAAGAACCGCTCCATCATGGAGTGGATTCCCTGGAAAAAAGATTGATTCCAACAAAGCAGCAGTTAGATTTGCACCTACAAAAGTACCAGGTTTTATATAAGAGTCAATCAAATCTTTCCGTTCAATTACAATTAGTGCGCCATGTCTAAGGCTAGAAAGATGTTGTATTGAGGAAGATATATCTACAAACTTATTTACAAATGGGGATAAATAACAATTTAAGTAAAAAGAAGAGGCAGCCGTTTCTATTGCTTCAAACTTTTCTTTAAGTCCTTCAATTCTACCTAAAAGACAGTTGTTTTCATTATCTAAACCTGCGACTACCTGGTCAATTTCTTTTGTTACATCTTGAAGCCTACTAACTAGCTGTTGTTTTAGTGGAGAAACGTCGCAATCGTTTTGTATCAATCGAAACACCTCGTTATCAGTATTTTACATAGACAAAGAGGGTGAATGCGTTACAATCACCCACTGAATGAAGTTTTACTTTATTTTACTTATGCTAAATTCCCCAAAGATTAATTCTTCCGTTTGAGGCATAGTTAAGCCTAAATGCCAACAACCAATACCTGCTAAGTTATATTCCTTAACTAGTCTTAGCTTTCTCAAAAAACTGCGTGGATCTTCAAACCAAACTTCGTGTAACTCCCCTTGTTTGTCAACATAGCGAAATGTAGGTGCAGCTACGTTAATATCGTAATGTATTTGACTTCTATACCCTATGTATAGGTCGATAGCATGTTGGGTTGAATAAGCCCTTCCTTTTCTATTTTCTCCAGTAATGGTCCAGTCATATGCATATTGAGGAATTCCTAACATGATTTTTGAACTAGGGATAACGGAAGCCGCATATTGAACTGTTTCTTCCACCTTATTAATAGGAGCTATTGGACCAGATGGACCTCCAGGCCAATGCCAATCATACGTCATTAAAAATATTTTATCTAAGTATTTTCCAAGTGTTTTGTAGTCATATGCTGTCGAATGAGATGGTATTTTATCTCCTTGTTTAGGAGGAACTGCCATTAAGACTTCCATTTTTGCAGGATGCAGTTTCTCAGCTAATTCTTTTATAAACGTATTAAGGTGGGAGCGGTCTTTTAGTCTGACTTGTTCAAAGTCTATTACAACCCCTTTATAGTCGTTTTTGTGGAGTAGAGAGTATATATTGTTTATTAAATTTTTACGTCTCCATTTATTACTCATTAAATGGTGGGCTAAGTCTGGATCAAATCCCTTCTCACTCAAGTTTGAAAGGGTAGCGTATGGTGGGAGATTTTGCTTCCATGCAATTTTGTGGGCCTCATTTTCCGCTAAATCACTTATATTTCCATCATAATCTGGTTTGTATTCGAACACAAAAATACTTGATAATGTTGAATTATAATTTTGTAAAATCCAAGCATTTTCATTTTTGCTTTTAGGAACGAAGTAGGTCCCAGTCCAAATTTGCTTTTTAGGGTTATCAGGTATACTTAGCTTTTGACCTGGTATAATCACTTTGCTTTTAAGGTTATTATGACGCATTAATTCTTTTTCACTTAATGAATTTCGGTATGCAATCTCCCAAATACTTTCTCCTGCACGAACATAATATGAATGACCGGGAATGACCAAGGATTGCCCAAGCACAAGTTCAGCAGTATTAGATAATCCGTTTAATTTTGCTAGATTACTTAAAGGTAGGTTATATTGTTTAGATATCTTGTCGAGACTATCCCCAGACTTTACCTCATATATAACCTGTGCTTGTGTTAGAATTGGCTGACACATTACAAAAGTTATAAAAAATATAATGAATATAACTTTTTTCATCACATAAATGCTCCTTTAAAAGTTTATTTGTTAAAAGTAATTTCTCATTATTCATAAAAAGTTATACGAAAAACTAAACGGTAATATAGAAGAGTAATGGCTAAATTTCAAAAAATATTTGACACATGCTTTTTTATGTTATATTATTATCTTGAAATTAAGATATTTTAATTCGAGATGTTTTTAGGGGGTGTAAGTGTGGAAAGAAAATGCACAAACCAACCGTTTTTGATTTTAATGCAAACATCGAGAGCGATCCAAGACAGAATTAGAGACGATATGATGAAAAACAACTTAAGCATAACTGACTTTTCAGTACTAGAAGTACTTTTTCATAAGGGTAAACAAACTATTCATCAAATTGGTAAGAGCGTATTGATTACAAGTGGTTCAATGACATATGTAATCGATAAATTAGAACAAAAAGGATTTCTAAAGCGTAGTGCTTGTCCAGATGATCGACGCGCAATTCATGTATCGTTGACGGCTGATGGAAGTGAATTGATGAATAAAATTATGCCTGAACATGAGGATTTTGTAGATCGGGTTTTTGATGCACTATCCTCTAATGAAGTAGATACTCTGGTAGATTTTTTAAAAAGAGTAAAAGAAAAGGTGGAAAATTAGTACAAAATAGTAATGATATCTTTTTTTTTTTGTAAGATATCTTGAAATGAAGATACTTTATTTCAAGATTATATATAAAAATAGAATGGTTTTATTTTATTAGTAAAACATGATAGTAAATTAGTCAAATAACTAAAATAGGAGTGGTAAAAAATGAGTAAAAAGACAATGGGGATTCACCACATTACAGCAATAGTAGGTCATCCACAAGAGAATGTAGATTTCTATGCTGGAGTATTAGGATTACGTTTAGTAAAACAAACTGTAAATTTCGATGATCCGGGAACGTACCACTTATACTTTGGGAATGAAGGAGGAAAACCAGGAACAATCATTACGTTTTTCCCTTGGGCAGACGCTTATCAAGGAAAAATTGGTGATGGTCAAGTAGGTGTAACTTCTTATGTTGTACCTAAAGGAGCATTGGATTTTTGGGAGTCAAGATTAGATAAATTTGATATTCCTTATTCTAAAATCACACGATTTGGAGAAACATATTTGGAATTTGATGATCCACATGGACTTCACCTAGAAATCGTTGAAAGAGAAGAAGGCGAAATCAATACTTGGACATTCGGAGATGTAACACCTGAAGTTGCAATAAAAGGTTTTGGCGGCGCTACATTATTTTCAGCAAAGCCAGATAAAACAGCAGAATTACTAGAAAAAGTAATGGGTCTTGAAAAAGTAGATGAAGAAGGAGATTTTATTCGTTATCGTTCTTCTGCAGATATTGGAAATATCATAGATCTAAAAGTAGTTCCAACTGGCAGAGGCCAAATGGGTGTTGGAACAGTTCACCACATCGCCTGGAGAGCTAGTGATGACAAAGACCAATTAGATTGGCAAAAATATGTTGCCCAAAATGGATATGGGGTCACGCCTGTACAAGACAGAAATTATTTCAATGCCATTTATTTTAGAGAACATGGAGAAATCCTATTCGAAATCGCAACAGATCCTCCTGGATTCGCTCATGACGAATCACACGAAACAATGGGAGAACAATTAATGTTACCTGCACAGTATGAGCAATATCGAGAACAGCTTGAACATAGTTTGATTCCAATTAAGGTGAGAACACTAGATTAATTTGTAAAGGAATGAATCAGATGCTTTCAATTGACCCAACTTCCATTTCAGAAAGAGAAAATTATAAGTTTCTAATTGGAAGTATTATTCCGAGGCCTATTGCATTTGTTACAACTCTTTCTGAAGATGGAGTCTTAAATGGAGCACCTTTTAGTTATTTTAATATTGTATCCTCAAATCCTCCGATGATTTCATTGTCAATACAACGTTCTCAAGGGGAACAAAAGGATACAGCTAGAAATATCTTGAAAAACAACGAATTTGTGGTCCATATTGTGGACGAACAAAATGTTGAAGAGATCAATAAAACAGCTGCGACTTTACCTCGAAATCAAAGTGAGATCGAGCTTACGGGTTTAACTTCGGCTGAAAGTGTTAGAATCTCAGTCCCTGGAGTGAAAGAAGCAAAAGTTCGATTGGAGTGCGTACTAGAACAGTCTTTAGAATTGGGAGGAGTGAATTCTCCTGGTTGTGATTTTATCATAGGAAGAGTTGTTCAATACCATATTAAAGATGATATCTATGAAAACGGGAGAATTGATCCTAGAGGGTTAGCTGCCGTGAGCAGATTGGCTGGTGCCAATTATGCGAAAATCGGAGAAATTTTTGAGATAGAACGACCGAAGTAGGGTCAAATTAAGAAAATTTTTGGGGGACGATGGAGCCGCCCCAAATGAATGGAGTGAATAAGATGCAAAAAACATCTGGTATCCATCATATAACGGCAATGGTCAACGATGCACAAAGAAATATTGATTTTTATGCTGGTGTACTTGGGCTAAGACTTGTTAAAAAGACCATAAATTTTGATCGGCCAGAAGTCTATCATTTGTATTTTGGAAATGAAACTGGAGATCCAGGAACCGTTATTACTTTTTTTCCATGGCCTAAGCAGCTAAAAGGTCGAATTGGAATGGGACAAGTAGGGGTTACAAGCTACTCTATTCCTCCCGGGTCATTAGAATTTTGGGAAGAACGGTTACGAAAATTTGGCGTTGAATTCACTTCTTCCATTCGCTTCGGAGAAAAATATGTAACATTTAAAGATCCAGACGGTCTTGAACTAGAACTAATAGAAAGAAGCGGAGGGCCAATCAATAATTGGAGTTTTGGCGGGATAAAATCGGAGAATGCAATAAAAGGTTTTGCTGGGGCAACTTTAATTTCGGCACAACCCAATAAGACTGCTGATGTACTTGAAAATGTATTGGGCCTTACTTGTATTGGTGATGAAGAGGGTTTTCTTCGATTTAAGTCCGAAGCTTCAATTGGAAATGTTATAGATATTAAATTAACACCTTCTGTTAGAGGTCTTATGGGAGCTGGAACGGTTCATCATATCGCATGGAGAGCAAAGGACGAGGAAGATTTGCTCAGATGGAGGAATCTTCTTCAAGAGAAAGGGTATCACCCAACAGAAGTGCGGGAGCGAAATTATTTTAAAGCTGTGTATTTTCATGAAGAGGGAGGAATCCTTTTTGAAATAGCAACTGACCCACCAGGTTTTTCGGTAGATGAGCCAGCTATTGGTCTAGGGAAAAAACTCATGCTTCCGTCATGGTTAGAGGCTAAACGAGAAGAGTTAGAAGAAAGCTTACCTCCTGTTGAGGTTCATGTATTGGAAGGAGATAAATAATGAAGCACATATTTAATAAGGGGACAAATCCGGAAAAACCTACATTATTAATGCTTCACGGTACAGGAGGAAATGAATTAGATTTGTTACCTCTTGCAGGAAGAATTGATGATGAGGCATCGGTATTAAGTGTTCGTGGAAATGTTTTAGAAAATGGGATGCCAAGATTCTTCAGAAGATTAGCTGAAGGCGTTTTTGACGAAGAAGATCTTATTTTTCGAACAAAAGAATTGAATGAGTTTCTTGATGAAGCAGCTAACAACTATGGTTTTGATCGAAATAATATCCTTGCAATTGGATATTCAAATGGAGCAAATATAGCAGCTAGTCTTTTATTTCACTATCAAAATGCATTAAAAGGAGCAATTCTTCATCATCCAATGGTTCCTCGCAAAGGAATTGATCTTCCTGATTTAACAGGAAAGTCGATATTTATTGCGGCTGGAACCAATGATCCAATATGCTCTCCATTAGAATCTGCTGAATTAAAGTCTTTATTAGAAAAGGCAAATGCAGATGTAGAAATTCATTGGGAAGATAGGGGTCATCAGTTGACAGCGACTGAAGTTGAGGCTGCTGCACAATGGTATAAAAATATTTAGCTAAAATAGATTTATGGAGGAAGAAAGAATGGTACAAAAAAACGAAATTGGAGCACTTATTTTACGAATTACACTGGGAATACTCTTTTTTATACACGGGTTGGTTAAGTTCCAAGGAGGAATTGAGAATACCGTCGGATGGTTTGTGAGTATTAATATACCTGGATTTATGGCATATGTAGTTGCTTTACTAGAGTTAATTGGAGGTATAGCGCTTATCATCGGATTTGCTACTAGACTTGTATCTATTTTATTTGCTCTATTAATGGTTGGAGCAACAATTACGGCTAAACTTCCAGTAGGTATACTAGGGAATGGTCAAATGGCAGGATATGAATTAGATTTAGCATTTTTAGCAATAGCCGTTTATCTTGCGATTAATGGAAGTAAACTATTATCAATAAGTCGCTTGCTAATCAAAGAGGATCCAAATGAGATAAAAAGAGTCGCTTAATAGTAGAAGAACCGTATGTATAAGTAAATTTTCCGCCTTATTGATAGTAAGTGAAAATTGACAGCTATGGCTCTTCTATATATATTTATCTTGAATTCAAGATACCTAGGGGTGAAATGAATGATTCAAAAATTTCCTGCGGCATCTCGTTACTCTGTAAAAAATGATTGGTTAGAGAGCAATCTTAGTTTTTCATTTGGTGAGTACTATGATGAGGAAAATATCCAATTTGGTCCACTTCGTGTTTTTAATGATGACACAGTACAAGCGGGTAAAGGATTTGGCATACATCCGCATAGGGAAGCCGAAATTGTATCAATTGTATTGCATGGTCAACTAAAGCATAAGGATAGTTTAGGAAATAGTGGGGTATTACAATTTGGAAATGTTCAGCGTATGACTGCTGGAACAGGTCTACTCCATTCTGAAATGAATTCTTCTTTGGAAGAGGAAGTAAGCTTTTTACAGCTATGGTTTAAACCTATCAAAAAGCAGTTACCTCCATCCTATGAGGATATTTCTTATAATCCTGAAGACATGAGGAATAAGTTGTTACCAATCGTTTCTTCTACCCCAACTAATGGAGTTGCTAAGATTCATAGTGATATCACATTATACTTATCCAAATTAGATGCAGGTGAAGGAATCTTCTATCAACAAGAACAAGGAAGAAAGATGTATGTTTTTGTGATTGATGGAGAGCTTATATTAAACAATGAAGTTGTAGTTGGAAAAAGAGATAGTGCACGTATTACTGAACGAAATGAACTCACTTTAAAGTCAACAAAAGAAACCTTCTTTTTATTGATAGATTTAGGTGGTGCCTAATATGTTATTGATTCGTCATTCAATAGGGAGCCGGCTATTTTATCAAACAGAAGATTATGAAATTCTTCCACAACAAGATAAGTGGCTAATTTCCATAAAAGTTTCCGAAGAAGTTGCCATAGAAATTATAAAATTTAAAGAGGAATTAAACTTATTTGATGTGGGGGAAAACCAAAAGACTTGGTATTATACATCAGATGGAAATGTTGAGTTTAATAGGGAAAAGAGTTCAATTACTATTATTGCAGATCATAAAACAGTATATCCAGTTTAAAAAATAGTAACTTCAAAGGGTTTTTTACAATCCTTCGTGATGCATTTGTTGATTTAATAAGAAAATATCAAATAAAGGCAGCAGGTATCCTTTTTTAAGATAGTTGCTGCTTTTTTTTATTATTTTCGTTACAAATTCAGAGAAGTTTGATTAAATTAAAGAAAATTATAGAATTTGATTGGAGCGATCAATATGCCTATAAGTATAAAAAATTGCAGTCTAGACGATTTACAAATACTCCAAGAAATCAGTATTGAAACATTCAATGATACATTTAAAGAGCAGAATTCACCCGAAAACATGAAGACTTATTTGGAAAAGGTATTTACCTCCAGACAGTTAGAAAAGGAACTATCCAGCCCCTCATCCAAATTCTTCCTTGTTTATTTTAATAATGAGGCTGCCGGATATTTGAAGGTCAATATCAATGAAACTCAGTCTGAAAAGATGGGGAATGACTCACTTGAAATCGAGAGGATATACATAAAAAACAAATTTCAAAAGCATGGACTTGGCAAAGTTCTGCTAGATAAGGCAACGGAAACAGCAATGGAACTTAACAAAAAGAAGATTTGGCTAGGTGTATGGGAAAGGAATGAAAACGCGATCGCTTTTTATAAGAAGATGGGGTTTGTTCAAAATGGGGCGCACTCTTTTTACATGGGGGATGAAGAACAAACCGATTTTATAATGATAAAAACGCTTTGATAAGGAGGTGGGATCAGTATGTATATCCCTAAGCATTTTAAAATTGATGATGACGAGATGATTTATGATTTTATTGAACAGTATAGCTTTGCAACTTTATTTTCTCAACATCATGGTGAACCGTACGCTACTCATCTTCCACTAACATTCAAAAAATGCGAAAATGCTTTATATGGTCATTTCGCACGTCCAAATGAACAATGGAAGGATGTTGAAAAACAACAAGTTCTTGTGATTTTTCAAGGACCACATAGTTATATTTCTCCTTCTTGGTATGAAACAATGAAGGCTGTCCCTACATGGAATTATGTAGCGATCCATGTTTATGGAAGGATGGAGATTATCAAAGATCAAAAGGTTATATTTGAATCTTTAAATGATATGGTAGAAAAATATGAAAATCCGGATAGTCCATATCATTTAAGTCATGTAGACCCCAAGTTTATTGAGGGAATGAGTAAAGGAATTGTAGGATTCAAAATAAACATCACAAAAATTGAAGCAAAAGCTAAATTAAGTCAAAATCATCCGGTAGAACGGCAAGAGCTCATTATTAAGCATTTGGAAAATTCAAAGTTACAGGATAGTGTACGAGTAGCCTCTCTTATGAGGGAAAATTTAAAAAATTAAAAGATATGCCCGAAAGAAGATCAAGATTGGTTCCAAGGTGGATCCAATCTTTTTTATAAAAAACGAATTTATTTGCTAACAGAGGAGATATTTCACCGAAATGTAAATAAAACACGAACTAATCATAAAAATATTGACATAATGTTCGTAACTTTGTTGACTTCTTCTTGTTTTTACTGATAAAATGAACCTCTAAAAGGAAAAAAATGTTTGTTAAACCTAATGGAGGTGCGATAGAGAAATGTCATCAGTTGTTGTAGTTGGATCACAATGGGGAGACGAAGGAAAAGGAAAAATTACAGACTTTTTATCGGAAAATGCCGAAGTGGTTGCACGCTATCAAGGTGGAAACAATGCGGGACACACGATTAAATTTAACGGTGAAACATATAAACTGCATTTAATTCCATCAGGCATCTTTTACAAGGAAAAAATCTGCGTCATCGGCAATGGTATGGTCGTCGATCCGAAGGCACTTGTAAAAGAGATGGAGTATCTACGTGACAAAGGAGTGCCTCTCGATAACTTGAGGATTTCAAATCGCGCCCATGTTATTTTGCCATATCATATAAAACTAGACGAAGTGGAAGAACTGGCAAAAGGTGAAAACAAAATTGGCACGACGAAAAAAGGAATTGGACCAGCTTATATGGACAAAGCAGCACGGATAGGAATTCGAATGGCCGATTTGTTAGATCGTGATGTTTTTGAAGAAAAAGTAACACGTAATCTAGCAGAGAAAAATCGAATTTTTGAACGTCTTTATGAGACTGAAGGATTTAAACCCGGGGATATTCTTGACGAGTATTATGAATATGGTCAACTGATTGCAGAATATGTCTGTGATACTTCTGTCGTCCTGAATGATGCTTTGGATGACGGGCGCCGTGTCCTCTTTGAAGGCGCACAAGGGGTTATGCTTGATATTGACCAAGGGACCTATCCGTTTGTTACTTCATCTAACCCAGTTGCAGGTGGCGTAACAATCGGTTCAGGTGTTGGTCCGAGTAAGATTACTCATATCGTTGGCGTATGTAAAGCATACACAACAAGAGTTGGTGACGGACCATTTCCAACCGAACTTACGAATGACATTGGCCAGCAAATTCGGGAAGTCGGCCGTGAGTATGGAACAACAACAGGTAGAGCAAGACGTGTAGGTTGGTTTGACAGTGTGGTCGTTCGCCACGCACGTCGTGTAAGTGGCTTAACCGACTTATCGCTGAACTCGATTGACGTGTTAACAGGAATAGAGTCGCTGAAAATTTGTGTTGCGTATCGATATCATGGACAAGTGATAGAGGAGTTCCCTGCAAGCTTAAAAGTTTTAGCTGAATGTGAACCGGTATACGAAGAGCTTCCAGGCTGGACAGAAGACATAACAGACTGCACATCACTCGATGAACTGCCAGAGAATGCAAGAAGGTATATCGAAAGGGTTTCTCAGTTAACAGGTATACCCTTGTCCATTTTCTCCGTTGGTCCAGATAGAAATCAGACAAATGTTGTTCGGAGCCCATGGCGTCAAAACTAATCCAAAAAGGAAGCTTTACTATCTAGAGCTTCCTTTTTTACATTCGCTGCATTTTTAAAATGCGTTAAATATAGACTTCCAAAGTTGCTGCATCGGACATTTTCCAATTAAAATATAAGGTAGTTATCCTTGGAGGGAGGGAGTTAGATGCTTAATCTGAATCCAGACGATTTTATTTTAAAACCAGCATTAGCCACCATACATTGTGAACCAAATTGGACGTGGAGAAAAAGAGAGAACCCCATGCCAAATTATGATTTATTCTACGTTTGGAGTGGTGAGGGGACTGTCATACTTAACAAAAAGTCTTATCGTGTTGGGAAAGGCCATTGCTTTTTGTTTAGACCAGGTGATGAAACAGAAGCAACCCATAACCCGCAAAATCCCCTCGTATTAACTTATATTCATTTTGATATTGCTGAAGTTGAAACACCTAGGATGATTCCCTCTTCACATCGAATACTTGAAAATGCATTTAGCTTTGAATCGCTGTTAACCCAATATGTTCGTCTGTTTTTAGTCAACACATATGGTGCGGAAATTGAAGGAAAGTTAATCTTGAAGCAATTAATGATCCATTTGTTAAGAGAAGAACGGGAAAAGAAAGAAGTGCTGAGTAGTACAAGTAATAGTTTATTAGAAACGATTCGTGAAATAGCTAATTATATTCAACAACACCCTGGAGAACCGCATTCGATTGAAAGTTTATCTGAACGTGCCAATCTTTCTCAGCGGTATTTTTCTCAAAAGTTTAAAGAGATTATCGGGCATACGGTGAAATCTTATATTGTGTATTCTCGGATAAAACGTGCAGAGCATTTACTCCATTTTACCGGGATGTCAGTAACGGAAACGGCCTATGCCCTTGGCTATAACGATTTGCACTTTTTTAGCAGGCAATTTAAACAATACACTGGTAAAAACCCCTCTGAAATACGATGAAAAATTTAACATAACAAGGATAGGTTGCTAAGGATTTGATAAAATCCCTAGCAACCTTATTTATTGTGTGAAATTTTTACTCTCCACGACAAATTAATCCAAATGATTCAACAAAACATCTAAATATAAAAAAACAAGGCAATGATAGTATGAAAAATAAGAAAAAGGCGGTAAATACGAACGTTGTTTACCTTGTAATTATTAATGTATGTCTATCGTTTTATCGAAAAAGTGCAAATCTTCAGTTAAATATTCCAAATACATTAACTACTCAAAATATTAACATTAAAACTAAGAAAATAGACAAAGACATAGAGGAGGATATGATATGCATCGGACATGGACACTAGATAAACAAGGGATGTATGATCCTCAATTCGAACATGATGCCTGTGGAATTGCGATGCTCGCAAATATAAATGGGAAACGGACACACGCGATTGTATCTCAAGCATTAGTTGCACTTGAACGCCTTGATCATCGGGGTGGGCGTGGTGCTGATAATATGCTAGGGGACGGAGCAGGGCTCCTAACACAAATCCCGCATGAGTTATTCCGAACGGAGTGGGCGAGAGCGGGAAAAGCCTTAATGGATGCGGGGTATTATGGTGTTGGAATGTTCTTCCTTCCGCAGCAAAAGGGTCCTAGGGAACGCTGTGTAGAAATCATTGAAAATAGTGTGAAAACGGAAGGACTAGAGTTGTTCGGTTGGAGGAATGTCCCAACAAATGATAAAAATCTACATCAACAGGCAAAAGAAACACAACCCGTGATACGTCAATTATTTGTGAAATCTCCCTTTCATGAACCTGGGGATATAAAGTTTGAAAGAAAATTGTATCAGGTTCGTAGAAAAATAGAAAAGGCGCTTAAAAGTACTGCGTTTGCAAAGGTTGAGCCGCATTATGTTGTCAGTTTTTCGTCGAGAACGATTATCTATAAAGGCTTATTACTACCTGAGCAATTAAGTGAATATTATTTGGATTTAAACAGTGAATTATATGAGTCAGCTATGGCGATGGTCCACAATCGCTTTAGTACCAATACCTTTCCAAGCTGGCAAAGGGCTCAGCCAAATCGTTTTGTGATGCATAATGGTGAAATCAATACAATAAACGCAAATGTAAATTGGATGAAAGCTAGAGAAGCTTCATTTAAATCAGACGTACTGGAAGATGTTGAAAGCTTGCTCCCTGTTGTTGACAGTGACGGTAGTGATTCAGCGATGTTTGATAATGCATTAGAATTTCTTGTTCTGTCAGGATGGTCATTGCCACAAGCGATGATGATGATGATTCCAGAACCATGGGAAAAAAATAAAGTAATGGATGAACAAAAAAAGGCATTCTATCAGTTTCATAGCAGTTTGATGGAGCCGTGGGATGGACCGGCAGCAATGGCGTTTACAGATGGAAAACAAATTGGAGCATGTCTCGATCGAAACGGGTTAAGACCCGCACGAATCATTGTAACGGAGGATGACCTTGTCTGCGTTTCATCAGAAGTGGGGGTTGTTGACATCCCAGAAGAAAAAATCATTTGCAAAGATCGGTTGAAACCAGGACAAATGCTTTTAATAGATCTTGAACATAAACGTTTAATTGCTGATGAAGAAGTCAAACAAATGGTCATATCACAAAGACCTTATCAGCAACTTGTAGGAGAAACGATCGTTCCTCTGGAAAGGATTGCCCAAGACATGGCTCACACAGAGGAAAGATCAGAAGAGGAAACTCTTCGCAGACAGGCAATCTTTGGCTACACAAATGAAGAAAGGGAGAAGGTTTTAAAACCGATGATCATGGATGGTCATGAGCCCATTGGTTCAATGGGCTATGATGCTCCTTTAGCCGTATTATCCAGTACACCTCAACTTTTATTTAATTATTTTAAGCAGAAATTTGCTCAGGTTACAAACCCCCCGATAGATGCAATTCGAGAAGAATATGTGACTTCATTAGCAGTCATGTTAGGCTCAAGCGGTAATTTACTTCAACCTACACAAAAGGAATATAAAAAAATAAGTTTGAGAACACCGATTTTATTAGAATCAGAGATGAGGAAAATTAGCAGTTTACAAACAAAAGACTGGTCAACAGCCATTATTTCAACCTTATTCCCGGTTCAAGGAAATTTGAGAACAGCAATAGATGAAGTGATTAAGAGGGTGGATAAAGAAGTTGAATCTGGGACCAATATTCTCGTCCTCAGTGACCGAAATGTCAATAAACAGTATGCGGCTATCCCTTCATTACTTGCTGTATCCGCCGTTCACCATCATTTAATTCAAACCGGCAACAGAAGTAAGGTTAGCTTACTAGTAGATTCAGGTGAACCAAGAGAAGTCCACCATTTTGCGACTCTGCTTGGATACGGAGCGAATGCGATTTACCCCTATCTCGTCTATGAATCTCTTCCTTTATTGGTTGAAGGTCTATCCATCGAGGATGCATCCAGAAATTATGTGAAATCAGTCACAAAAGGAATCATGAAAATCATGTCCAAAATGGGCATTTCAACAGTTCAAAGTTATATAGGTGCACAAATCTTCGAGGCTTTAGGAATTAGTCATGAAGTGATTGATCGTTACTTTCCAAATACATCTTCCAAACTCAGTGGACTGACAATAGAGGATATTGCAACAGAAGTTCGTTTGCGCCACGAGGCTGCATTCCAGTCGCAAGATACAGTCGTAACAACGGGGTCAGAATTCCAATGGCGTTATGGAGGAGAGACACATCTTTTCCAGCCGAAAACCATTCATTTATTACAACATGCTGTGCGTACAGGAAAGTACGAAATATACAAGCAATATAGCAGTCTATTACATGAAGAAATCAGTCAGCAGACAACTCTTCGTGGATTACTAGAGTTTGATTGTAAAAGAAAGCCAGTGCCAATCGAGGAAGTTGAACAAATAGAGTCGATCTTTAAAAGGTTTAAAACAGGGGCAATGTCATTCGGCTCGATAAGCAAAGAGGCTCATGAAGCGATAGCAATTGCGATGAATCGAATTGGTGGAAAAAGCAATAGTGGTGAAGGTGGAGAGGATTCAGAGCGATTCATATCAATGGAAAATGGGGATTCAAAATGCAGCAAAATTAAGCAAGTGGCATCAGGGAGATTTGGGGTTACAAGCCATTATCTCGTGAATAGTGACGAAATCCAAATTAAAATGGCCCAAGGAGCTAAACCTGGTGAAGGTGGACAATTAGCAGGCCATAAAGTAACCCCTGATGTCGCAAAAACAAGGGGATCAACCCCAGGAATTGAACTGATATCACCACCGCCTCATCATGATATTTATTCGATTGAAGACCTAGCCCAACTGATTTATGACGTAAAGAATGCAAATCCTAGAGCGCGAATCAATGTGAAACTTGTATCAGAATCGGGTGTTGGAACGATTGCTGCAGGTGTAGCAAAGGCAAAAGCGGATGTCATTTTAATTAGTGGGTATGATGGCGGGACTGGAGCAGCTTCCCGTTCGAGTATCAAACACGCTGGAATGCCTTGGGAGTTAGGGCTAGCAGAAACGCAACAAACATTAAAGCTGAATGGCTTAAGACATAAAGTGACATTGGAAACAGACGGAAAAATGATGAGTGGCCGAGATGTGGTCATAGCGGCACTTCTTGGTGCTGAAGAATATGGATTTTCAACATTACCACTAGTTTCTCTTGGTTGCATCATGATGAGAGTTTGTCATTTGGATACATGTCCAGTTGGAATCGCCACTCAAAATCCACTCCTTCGGAAGAATATGCTTGGCACAGCGGACCATGTGGTTCATCTAATGCATTTCTTTGCTCAAGAAATTCGCGAATATATGGCTCAATTAGGGTTTAGAACGATGGACGAAATGATTGGACGAACCGATTTATTGAAACAGGCTAAATCAACTCATTGGAAGGCTCAAAAGCTTGATTTAGCGCCAATTTTATATGATTATCCCGAGGATAAACTACCTAAAGAAGAGCAGGATCATGAAATTAATCAAACATTGGACAGTAAAGAACTACTTCCTTTATATCTTCAAGGGTTGAAAAATGGGCAGCCAACTCGTGCAGTACTCCCTATTCGCAATATGAATCGTTCTGTTGGAACTCTCCTCGGGAGTGTAATTTCGAGGAGATACGGAGAGGTAGGTCTAAAAGAGGATGCGATAAAACTTCATTTTAAAGGTTCGGCAGGTCAGAGCTTTGGCGCGTTTATACCGAATGGGATGACGCTGACTTTAGAGGGAGACGCCAATGATTACGTAGGAAAAGGTTTATCAGGTGGGAAAATCGCCATCTATCCTTCAACCAAATCAACCTTCTTAGCTGAACAAAACATCCTTATTGGAAATACAGCTTTTTATGGAGCCACAAGTGGAGCAGCATATGTCCGAGGGAAGGCCGGGGAAAGATTTTGTGTGCGAAATAGCGGTGCCCATGTAGTTGTCGAAGGAATCGGCGACCATGGTTGTGAGTATATGACAGGAGGCAGTGCAATCATCCTTGGAGAAGTAGGCCAAAACTTTGCTGCAGGAATGTCAGGTGGAATTGCATATGTTCTAGTTCGAGAAGTCGGAACTTTCGATAAACTATGTAACCAAGAGCTGGTTATCATTGAATCTTTGCAAGATCGAGAAGAAATGAACTTTATTAAAGGACAAATCAAACAACACTTTCTGTATACAAAAAGTGGGATTGCATCAGAAATCTTAAAAAAATGGGACCTCTTCGTACCTCGTTTCGTGCGGGTTATTCCAAAAGAATATAAAAGAATACTTGCTGAATCCAAACAAAACGACATTTACAATATAGTTGAAATTTAGAGTGGGGGTTAGATAGATGGGAAACATATCAGGGTTCATTGACCATGAAAGGAGTTCAGTACTCTATCGTGACCCGTTAGAAAGGGTAAAAGACTGGAAAGAAATTGCTCAGCTGCCTTCTGAAAATGTGTTGCGCACGCAGGCTTCACGCTGTATGGATTGCGCTGTACCCTTTTGTCAAAATGGCAGTCAGCTAGCGGGAATGACGACAGGATGTCCACTTTATAACTTAATTCCAGAATGGAATGATCTTGTTTATAAAGGAAACTGGAAGGAGGCATACGAGCGTTTAAGTATGACGAATCCTTTCCCGGAATTTACTGGCCGTGCTTGTCCGGCGCCATGTGAGGGAGGGTGTGTCGCCTCACTTGCCAATGATTCAGTCACTATTAAAAACATTGAACGAGCCATTATTGATAGAGCATTTGAAGAAGGATGGGTTAAGCCTCAATTACCCGCACATCGGACGGGTAAAAAAGTGGCTATTATCGGTTCCGGACCTGCCGGACTCTCATGCGCAACCATGTTAAATCAACAGGGACATACGGTAACGGTTTATGAACGTGCTGATCGATTTGGCGGTTTGCTAACATACGGAATTCCTAAAATGAAAATCGAGCAATATATTGTAGATCGCAGAATTAAATTGATGCAAGAAGAGGGCATCCACTTTGTTTCGAATACGGAAATTGGAAAACAACTATCAATGGAGCAATTGCGTTCAGAAAATGATGCGGTAGTGCTTTGTATTGGTTCAACTCGCCCCCGGGATATAAGCGTTCCGGGAAGAGAGTTTGACGGCATTCACTTTGCAATGGATTACTTACATGAAAATACCAAAAGCCTGCTTGATTCTCATTTTGAAGATGGAAATTTTATCTCCGCAGAAGGGAAAGATGTCATCGTCATTGGAGGGGGAGATACAGCCACAGACTGTGTTTCCACTGCGATAAGACAGAATTGTAACAGTCTTGTTCAGTTTGATATTTATCCAGTTCGTCCAAATGAGCGTGCTGAAGACAACCCGTGGCCGCAATATCCGATTATTCACAAAGTGGATACGGGTCAGGAAGAGGCTGCTAGTGTATTCGGTCATGACCCAAGAGAGTTTGCTACAACAACAATTGAAGTTACTAGCGATGAAGGTGGAAGGGTATCTGGAGTCAAAAGTGCACAGGTTAAAACAATTTTAAGCGAAGAAGGAAAAAAAGTAAGAGAAGTGATTCCTGGAACGGAAAAAGTCTGGCCAGCACAATTGGTTTTACTAGCTATCGGCTTTGAAGGCCCTGAAACAGACATGTTCAATGATAGCAAGATAACAGTGAATAACCGTTCTACGATTGCAGTAAACCAGGGTAACTATCACACACATGAAGAGGGTGTTTTTACTGCTGGTGATGCTAGAATGGGTGCAAGTTTGATTGTTTGGGCGATTCAGGAAGGAAAAGAAGCTGCAATTGAATGTCATGATTACATCATGAGGAAGTTGGCTTAAAGATATGGGGGAAACTGTATGTTGGATATTGATTATTTACAGCAACTATTTGCAGAAAGAATAGGTGGGTCACAATTTGGCCTAAAGAATGAAATCTATAAATTTGAAAAAATCAAAAGAACAAAACGAGATGCGTTACAAAGAAACCCAGGGAAGACCTTGATCGATCTTGGGGTCGGTGAACCAGATTCAATGGCAGATGATAGGGTCGTTAGAAAATTGGCAGAAGAAGCAGGAAAGGCAGAAAATCGCTTTTATTCGGATAATGGAATACTAGAATTTAAGCAAGCTGCAGCTGAGTATATGAAAGAAGTATTTGGAGTAGATGGTCTTGACCCTGAAACGGAAATCAATCATGCCATTGGTTCAAAATCAGCATTGGCTATGCTGCCAACAGCATTTATCAATCAAGGTGATATGACAATTATGCCGTCGCCAAACTATCCAATTTTAGGCACACATACGAAATACCTGGGTGGGAAAGTCGTACATCTGCCGCTTTTGGAAGAAAACGCCTTTCTTCCAAAACTAGATTCATTATCTAATAGCGTTTTGGAAAAGTCTAAATTACTCTATTTAAACTATCCAAATAATCCCACAGGTGCAGTCGCGACTAAGGAGTTCTTTGAAGAGGTTGTCCATTTTGCGAAGAAACATGAACTAATCGTGATCCATGATGCAGCTTATGCTGCGCTTGTATTTGATGGCGAAAAACCGCTTAGTTTCTTATCTGTACCTGGGGCAAAAGAGGTTGGGATCGAGCTGCATTCTTTATCAAAATCGTTCAATATGACAGGCTGGCGCATTGGTTTCGTTGCTGGGAACGCAAAACTCGTCTCTGGGTTTGCAGCCGTTAAGGATAATTATGATTCGGGTCAATTTATTCCGATTCAAAAAGCCGCAGCCTATGCTTTATCGCACCCTGAAATCACGAAACAAACGGCAGCGAAATATTCACGGCGCCATGAACGTTTATCAGCCATTTTACAAGAGTGTGGATTTCGTGCAAACAAACCAAAAGGCTCCTTTTTCTTATATACAAAGATTCCACAAGGAGTCGAAAACGGCCCACTATTTCAGTCGGCTGAAGAGTTTAGTCACTATTTAATTAATGAGCATTTGATTTCGACTGTTCCATGGGATGATGCCGGCCCATATGTACGATTCTCGGTTACCTTTCAGGCTGATGGATTAGAGGCTGAACAGCGAGTATTTGATGAAATAAAAGCAAGGCTTAGTAGCTCCAAATTCATCTTTTAAGGGGGGGAAAGCAGATGAATTTTACTAAAATGCATGGGTTGGGCAATAATTATGTGATTTTTAACCAATTGGACGACCCGAATAATGTCCTAGAGGAACAGAAATATTCTGAGCTTTCAAGAAAGGTTTCCGACGTAAACTTTGGCATTGGTTCTGATGGTATCATCCTCATTTGTGCTTCACAGATTGCTGATTTTAAGATGAGGATTTTTAATGAAGATGGTTCTGAGGCAAAGAATTGCGGGAATGGCCTCCGCTGTGTTGCTAAGTTTTTGTTCGATCATATGTATGCAACCCATCCTCGCTTCACAATTGAAACGTTGGGCGGTGTAGTCAGCGTTGAGGTGGAGCTGGATAATAAACAATCTGTTCAATACGTGAAGGTGGATATGGGTGAACCAAAGCTATTAAAAGGAATGATTCCTATGGTAGGTGATCCTTTTAGTGCAGCAATTAACGAACCCCATACTTTTGGTGAAGAGGAGTATTATCTGACCTGCGTCTCGATGGGCAATCCACATGCAATCATTTTTGTTGATGAGGTTCACGCCGTTCTTTTAGAAAAAATAGGACCTGTGATAGAACATGCCAGTCTTTTCCCAGATCGGGTAAACGTCGGAATCGTACAAATTAAAGGTTCTCAGGAGATTGATTACCGGGTGTGGGAAAGAGGATCAGGAATTACCATGGCTTGTGGTACAGGTGCCTGTGCCGCAGTAGTTGCCGCGACAATGAATCAACTGCTTGCTAAGTTTGAGCCAATAACGGTTCATCTTCCTGGAGGAGATTTGACCATAAGGTGGGATGAACAGGGTCATGTTTGGAAAAGAGGAGAAGCTGCTTATATATGTCATGGAGAGTTCGAAATGGAACGTTCTGTTCTTAATTAGAAATATAAAAGGGAGTGCAAAGAGATGAATAGAGAGAAAGTAATGGAACTGGTTAAAGAACACAATGTACGGTACATTCGCTTACAATTTACGGATTTATTTGGAACGATTAAAAATGTTGAAATTCCAGTGAGCCAGTTAGAGAAAGCATTAGACAATAAAATGATGTTTGATGGTTCATCCATTGAGGGATTTGTACGAATTGAAGAATCTGATATGTATTTATATCCTGACTTAGATACATTCGTTATTTTCCCTTGGACAGCAGAAAAAGGGAAGGTAGCTCGATTCATCTGTGATATTTATCATCCAGATGGAACTCCGTTTGAAGGAGATCCCCGTAATAATCTGAAAAGGATTTTAAAGGAAATGGAGGAGCTTGGGTTCACTAATTTCAATGTTGGTCCTGAACCTGAATTTTTCTTATTCAAACTTGACGAGAAGGGTGAACCAACGCTCGAATTGAATGATCACGGCGGCTATTTCGACCTTGCGCCAACAGACTTAGGGGAAAACTGCAGACGTGACATTGTATTGGAATTAGAAGAAATGGGCTTTGAAATTGAGGCTTCTCATCACGAGGTAGCACCTGGCCAACATGAAATCGATTTTAAATACCAATCAGCTTTAAAAGCTTGTGATGATATTCAAACCTTTAAGCTAGTTGTAAAAACAATTGCTCGTAAACATGGTTTGTTAGCGACCTTTATGCCAAAACCATTATTCGGGATAAATGGTTCGGGGATGCACTGTAATCTAAGTTTATTCAAAGGTGGAGAAAATGCTTTTTATGATCCAAACGGGCAATTGGAAATGAGTGACACAGCAAGAAGCTTCTTGGCAGGAATATTAAAGCATGCACCAAGTTTCACAGCGATTACGAATCCAACAGTTAACTCCTACAAAAGGTTAGTCCCAGGATATGAGGCACCATGTTATGTAGCGTGGTCTGCAAGAAACAGAAGCCCACTAATCCGAATTCCAGCTTCACGCGGCTTAAGCACGCGTGTCGAGGTTCGTAGTGTGGACCCTTCTGCAAACCCATATCTAGCAATGGCAGTCTTACTAGCTGCAGGACTAGATGGCGTCAAAAATAATGTAATAGCTCCAGAACCGGTTGACCGAAATATTTATGTGATGTCGAAAGAGCAACGTGAAGAATTTGGCATTACCGATCTGCCAGCCACATTGGCACATGCGCTTGAATTACTAAAGACAAATGAAGTGGTCACGAATGCGCTAGGAAGTCACTTGTTCGAACATTTCGTCGAAGCAAAAGAAATCGAGTGGGATATGTTTAGAACACAAGTTCACCCTTGGGAACGTGACCAATATATGACTCAGTATTAAGGCAATCGTATCTGAGAGAAATCATAAAATACGTGTTCAAAAAGGAGGATGAAAAGGACCGCTCCGGCTAAAAACGCCACGTCCTTATGTCTGCCGGCACTAGCACATCCTGTGCGTTGAAAGTTCAAGGCGCAGCTCCCGCGTACCGGAGCGTATGCAGTAAATACGTGAGGAACTTCAAAAGCAAGCTAACGCGCTTTCACAGGATGTGGTGACTTCGACGTTCGACACAGGAAGTGTCGGTATTTAGTCGAAGTTCATCTACCGATGTGTCATTTTCACCGGACTTTTTGAACAACTCTAAAGGAAGAGTGATGTTAAGTGTGCGGAATAGTAGGTTGGGTAGATTGGCATCGTGATTTAACACAACAAATATCTGTCATCGAAAAAATGGCAGACACCTTATCTAGGCGAGGTCCAGATGCTTTAAATGTTTGGAGTTCACATCAAATTTCACTTGGACATTCACGTCTCACCGTTGTGGACCCTGTTGGTGGTACTCAGCCAATGGTAAAGGAAAAAAACGGGCGTATTTTTAGGATTGTTTATAATGGAGAGCTATATAATACCGAAGATATTCGGAAGGAGTTATTGAAAAGAGGGTACTCTTTTCAATCATACTCCGATACGGAAGTACTGCTCACAGCCTATATCGAATGGGAAGAAAAATGTGTCGAGCATTTAAATGGTATTTTCGCCTTCGCTGTTTGGGATCAAGGTAAAGAACAGCTATATATTGCAAGGGATCGTCTTGGTGTGAAACCTCTTTTTTACCATCAAGAAAATGGATCACTTCTATTTGGATCCGAAATCAAGGCTATCCTGGCACACCCAAGGATAAAGGCTGAGGTTGATCAGGAGGGTCTAAAGGAAATATTCGGCTTAGGTCCATCTCGAACGCCAGGTCATGGTGTATTTCGAGGTATTCATGAACTTCGCCCAGCCCATGCTTTGATAATTAATAAAAATGGTTCTAAACAATGGCGTTATTGGAATGTAGAAAGCAGGGAACATCGTCATTCTCTTGATGAAACAGTCGAACAGATTGCTTTTCTAGTAAAGGATGCCGTCCAACGCCAGCTGGTTGCTGATGTTCCTGTTTGTACTTTCTTATCTGGTGGAATTGACTCGAGTGCGATTAGTGCCATTGCAGCAGATTATTTTAATCAGGAAGGACGGGGGCAACTACACACGTACTCGATTGATTATGAACAAAATTCCCAGTATTTTAAAGCAAATTCCTTTCAGCCAGATGAGGATGCACCGTGGATTGAAAAAATGGAGCAATATTTAAAAACGAATCATCATGCAGTTGTTATTGATAATGAGAAATTAGTAGATTACTTGGATAAGGCTGTATTGATGCGAGATTTGCCTGGAATGGCGGATGTTGATTCATCACTACTTTGGTTTAGTGAACAAATTAAACAAAATTATACCGTTGCTTTATCCGGAGAATGTGCAGATGAAATCTTTGGCGGCTATCCATGGTTCTATCGAGACGATATTTTACATGCAAATGGATTTCCTTGGATGAGGTCACAAGAGGAAAGGCAGCAGCTATTGCTTCCACATTGGCAAAAGAAACTCGATTTAAAAGAATATGTAAGGGAACGATATCACGAGACGATTGCTGAAGTTCCTCAATTAGAGGGAGAGGAGCCGGTTGAAGCGCGCCGACGTGAAATGTTCTATCTGAATATGACTTGGTTTATGTCAACGCTATTGGAACGAAAAGATCGGATGAGTATGGGGGCTAGCTTAGAAGTACGCGTTCCATTTGCTGACCATCGCATTGTTGAATATGCCTGGAACATCCCTTGGGACATGAAAATGTTAAATGGCCGCGAAAAGGGAATTTTACGAAAAGCGCTAGAAGGCATTCTTCCAAATGATGTTCTATACCGCAAAAAGAGCCCGTATCCGAAAACTCATGATCCCGCATATATGAAACGAGTCAAGACTAAGTTAAAAAGCATCATTGACGATAAATCTTCACCCATATTAGAACTCATTTCAAAGCAAAAAGTAAAAGACATCATCGATTCAGATGGCTCTTCTATCAAAGTCCCTTGGTTTGGCCAGCTTATGACCGGTCCACAGCTTATCGCCCATCTCTCTCAAATCAACACCTGGCTTGAACACTATCAGATTAACATTGTAGACAACTAAAAGTGTTCCAGGGGCTAGTCCCCTGCTACATATAAAAAAGATAAAAAGGGAGGAAATCAGAATGGATAATTTGTTTTACTTGAACAGTGTATGGATTATGTTAGGCGCAATTTTAGTCATTTTCATGCAAGGTGGATTCATATTACTAGAAACAGGATCGACTCGAATGAAAAATGCAGGTCATATTGCTGGAAAAACCATCTTCTCATTTGGAATTGCCTCACTTGTTTTTTGGGCAGTAGGCTACGGCTTTATTTTTGGTGAAAATGCAAACTTGCTTGTTGGCATGTCAGACTTCTTTTATTCGGGTATTGAGGTAGAAGGAAGCCCTTATTCAACAACTGCTTTCTTTGTATTCCAGCTTGCTTTTGCAGGAATCTCTTTAGCGATTGCTTTTGGTGGTTTTGCGGAAAGAGCAAAGCTTTCTGTTTATCTTGTATTTGCGGTCCTTTTTTCAGCACTTGTCTATCCGGTAATCGCTCATTGGATTTGGGGCGGCGGTTGGTTAGCAGAGCATGGAAAACAAGACTTTGCAGGATCTACGGTCGTTCATTTAACAGGCGCAATGGCAGCGCTAGCTGCTACTATTCTATTAAAACCGAGAATTGGCAAATATAACTCGGATGGCACTGCCAATAATTTAAGTGGACATAATCAGGTTTACACGGCTTTGGGAGTCTTAATTCTATTTATCGGATGGTTTGGATTTAATGCAGGCAGTACGTTAGGAGTAGAGGATGGATTCTTTGCCTTTGTTGCTTTGAATACTGCATTAGCTGCAGCAGCTGGAGCGATTAGTGCATTACTTATCTCATGGGTAGTATTAGGTAAATCTGATATCCCGACAATGTTAAATGGAACATTAGCTGGACTTGTCGCTATTACAGCATCATGTGCGTTCGTAGAAACGTGGGCATCGGTAGTCATTGGATTTGTAGCGGGGATTATGGTTTTCTTTAGTGCTAGATTTTTTGAAAAACGAAAAATTGACGATCCGATTTTCGCTCTTTCCGTTCATGGAATTGCTGGTGTATGGGGTACCTTATCAACGGGCTTTTTCGCCACTCCGGAATTGGCAACAGTAGGGCAAGCGGGACTATTTTATGGTGGAGGTTTCGAGCAACTTGGAGTTCAAGCAATGGGAATTGCAGTTTCAGCAGCCTATGCATTTGGTGTTTCCTATGGTCTAATACTTGTCATGAAAAAAGTATTGAATGGGCTCAGGGTAACCGAAGAGCAAGAATTAATTGGACTGGATTTAAGTGAACATGGAAGTTATGGGTATCCTGAAGCATTTCCAAATATGGAAACCAAAACAGTCGTCTTAACGAATGTATTATCCTCCCAGCCATTAAAAGAGTAAATGATTTTAGTGCTTTTTCAATAAGGCGGGGCCACCCCCCCACCTTATTCTTATTAAAATTTCAAAGACAGTAAAGGATGTGTACAAACATGCAAGGGTTCCTTGAACCATATCTATCTATAAAAAAGTGGCATCATGCCAATGTGTTTACACATCAAAAAAGCAAAAATCAGTTACATTCTTCACATGATTATGTCCTAAAAACTGTTTTTGAAATTACAATAAAAGAAATGGCTAAAGAAAATGGACCCCCTCCTTGTGAATTTTCCTGGTTTGTGATGGGAAGTGCGGGAAGATGTGAACAGGCCGTAATTAGTGATCAGGACCATGGCATCATATATGAAGAGGAAAGTGAAGTTGCGGTATTATATTTTTCTGTTTTTGGAAAGATGCTTGTTTCAGCTTTGGATTATATCGGTTATCCTCAATGCGAAGGGGACGTAATGAGCTCCAACCCAATGTGGTGTCGATCGAAAAGAGACTGGGAAAGTCAATTGAAAAAATGGATGAATGAAGATACGTGGAAGTCTTTAAGGTACTTATTAATTTTTTATGATGCAAGAGTGGTTGTTGGAGACACAAAAAGCGTGCAATCATTAAAACATATCATGTATCAAACAATTCTCGAGCAGCCTACTGTTTTGGCACGATTATTTGAAAATACAAGACACACTGTAAAGGGAATTGGTTTGTTTAATCAATTTTTGACTATTCCGTCTGGTCCGTTTACTGGATATATTGATCTTAAATCCACGGCTATTTTTCCTTATGTCAATTCAATTCGCTTACTCGCAATCATAGAAAAAATTGAATTAACATCCACATTAGCTCGAATGGAAGCACTTTGTCTACATGAAACATACAAGAATACAATGGATTCCCATCATTCTAATTTTAAGAAACTCATGCACTACCGTTTACTACATGATGATTCAAATAGCTATGAAGCTGGACACTACCTTAATATCAAAAGACTAAATAAGCTAGAAAAACTTGAGTTGAAGCACATATTGAATGATGTAGAGAAGCTTCAAAGGTTTACAGGGATTATTGTACAAGGGGCGATAAAGAATGAAAGATAACCCTTTGTTTCAATTCATCAGACAGTTTCATGGCAAAATTACCTCAACTATATATACCCCCTTGATCGGCAAATCGGATCCAAAGAATCTTGCATTTTTAAGAAATTTGGAAAAGGAACTGGAGACAGAAAAAAGCTTATATATTCCCCTCCATGAACTAGATGTTGTTATTTTTGATTTTGAAACGACGGGCTTTTTTCCTGAACGAGGCGATCAAATTCTTTCCATTGGTGCAGTAAAAGTAAAAAACGGCCAGAAGAATGATAGGGAAACATTTTATTCACTTGTTCACAATAACGGAAGCCTTTCTCCTGATATTAAAAGCTTAACTGGGTTGGAAGAATCAGATTTACAAATTGCTCCAGCCTTGTCTGAGGTACTTATGAGTTTTTATCGATTTGTTCAAAGTGATACCCTTGTGGCGCACCATGCAAGTCATGAAAAGAAGTTTCTGCAGCACGCCCATTGGAAAGCATTCAAAAAACCATATAAACATCGAATTGTTGATACATCATTAGTATTTAACATAGTTGTTCCAGATAAAAATATTGTTAGTCTAGATGATTATTGCACCTTATCGGGACTAGAAATTCGAAATCGACATCATGCTTTAGGGGATGCAATCATGACAGCAGAGCTGTGGCAGTTTTATATTAAGAAACTTCGGAATGAGGGCTGCTATACTTTAAAAGATGTGTATGAACGCTTGGCTAGGCTATAAAACCCATGGGGTTCTATAATCATCCTTGGGTTGCTTCCCCCGATTATTTTTGATATATTGTCATTATTATTTGACTTATTTAAGCTGTTTAATAAGTTTTGTTGTATACTTATTAAACAGCTTTAAAAAGCTTGGTAGAAAGAGGAAATCGACAATGGATAACAGTCCAAAAACGATGAAGAAGGCGATTCTTTTTAGAATTCGCAAATGTCTCCTAGATCAAGGTAGTGCAACGAAAGTAGAGCTTAGCGACCGTTTAGGAATTAGTTTCCCTACAATCAGTAAGTTTCTGTCACAGATGGAAAATGAAGGTGAGATACTTTCCGTCGGTCTAGACGATTCGAGTGGTGGGAGAAGGGCGAAAAGATATACATATAATCCAGAGTATAAGTTGGGCCTTGCCATTTTCTTAGAAAAGACAGAGACCCAATATACAATTTTTAATTGTATGGGAGAAGTAAAGGAACAAGGTATAGCCCCAAGTGTATTAGTAGATGATGGTTTAAACCTTTTGACAACTTGTATTGAAAAGATTAAGACAAAATACCCGAAGATTAGCTCATTGGCAATCGGTGTTCCTGGGGCAGTCGAGAATGGTCGGATTTTTTATATACCAGGATACGATCAGTTCCAAAACTTTGATATGAAAAGATATTATGAGGAACGTTTTGCTATATCTGTCATCGTAGAGAACGATATGAATGCGGCTGTTCTCGGATATCACAATAATCGAGGAATTAGGGACCAGCAATCTCTTATCTATTTGTACTCTGGGCATAATGGTGCAGGTGCTGGAATTCTGATAAATGGAGATGTCGTACGGGGAAGTACTTTTTTCACAGGAGAGGTTTCATTTGTCCCTCTGTATGATCAGCAAAATTTCGGTCAGATATTGGAAGCTGAAAGTGGGGCTAAGAAACAACTAATCTATGATAATCAAATTGATGCGATTAGCAGGTTAATTGCATCATTTGTAGCAATCATCAATCCTCATGCCATCATTTTTTGCAATGATGAAATCGAAAAAGTAACTCTAAACAAAATTGCCAACGTTAGTACAAAGTATATCCCTTCAGAGCATCTTCCAGAGCTTACGATAAGCGATTGGAAACGGGATTATTTATACGGGTTACAAGGTCTTGGAATTGACCTGATGATGAGCGAATCTGTAAAACAAACCATTAGTAAAGGTGAGGGACAACGATGACAACACTCCTTTTAATCATTATCTATTTGGCTTTTATCAGCCTAGGTCTGCCCGATTCATTATTAGGGGCAGCGTGGCCTGTCATGCAGCCGGATTTAGGGGCACCACTTGAGACAGCAGGAGTCCTTTTTATGACTATTGCTGGTGGTACAATCATCTCCAGTTTAGTGAGTGGAAAGGTCCTAAGGCGGTTTGGGACTGGAAAAGTCACATTTGTCAGTGTCTTAATGACCGCTTGTGCTTTGTTAGGATTTCAGTTTGCTCCATCGGTTGGTTGGCTTGTTGTATGCGCAATTCCGTTGGGATTAGGCGCAGGAGCAGTTGATTCAGGATTAAACGATTATGTAGCTACTCATTATAAGGCACATCATATGAGTTGGTTACATTGTTTTTGGGGAGTCGGAGCTACTTTAGGTCCAATCATTATGGCAAAGTTTATCGTGGCCGGAAATTTGTGGAGAAATGGATATTTTACTATTTCTGGCATTCAGTTTGCGTTAGTGATTATCCTTCTAATTACTTTGCCTTTATGGAAGAAAGTGAATAAAAATAACAATAAGACTACAAATGAAGAGCTGGAATCAGTCGAAGCTGTTTCAAGTGATGTAATGACGAATGATGTAAAACCTTTGCAAATTAAAGGTGTTAAATTGGCGCTCGCCTCTTTCTTGTTTTATTGTGCGGTTGAATCAACAGTTGGGCTTTGGGGAAGCAGTTTCTTGGTAAACGTAAAAGGGGTAACTGCAGCAACTTCTGCGAAGTGGATCTCCTTATATTATGCTGGAATTACCATTGGTCGATTGATAACAGGCTTTGTTACCTTTAGAATGACTAACCGTACGTTGATTCGAGCGGGGCAAATCATCGCTTTAACAGGTGCTGTACTTTTATTTTTACCATTACCATCCATTTTCTCACTAGTCGGTTTTATTATTATTGGACTAGGATTAGCACCGATATTTCCGTGTATGTTGCATGAAACACCAACACGTTTTGGGAAAAAACATTCTCAAACTATCATGGGGTATCAAATGGCAATAGCTTATACAGGCACTACAGTCATGCCACCACTCCTAGGCTATATTGCATCACACTCAACGATAGGTATCTTACCAATCTGTATCGTTCTTTTTGTAGCGGCAATGCTACTAAGCTCTGAAAAATTAAATGCCATACTCAATCAGAGGTTTGTACTAAAGAGTGGAGATACGACTTCAAAAATAATGTAATCCAATATTGCACAAGTTATTATAGTTCCAAACATAAACTTGCTGGAAAGCAATTTGACTGGGCCTTCTTAGGCCCAGTTTAAAGGTGATTCTGAAAGTTGAAATTAAAACTGCTTGACAGAAATATTGACGAAATAGTAAAATGTATTACACAAATTAATGCTTGTTCAATATCTAATAAATAGATTGCTTTAGCATAGAGTTAATACATTTTTTATTGATTATATGAAAAAGTGAATCTAATAAAATAGCAAGTTGAACGGTTCAGAATAAGATAAAGACGGTAGACTGTAAAAAAACCAATAGGTTCGTTTATAAGTAAACCGACAATTTTCAGCGTTTAATGGTCTTGGTGCCATTGAACATTGAAATTGTCGGTTTTTTTGTTTTTCATAAAAAGTCGCAAGGGGGAGAAGCGAGATGCTAAATTTTTTTATACTACAATCGGGATTTTTCATATTACTAGCACTTTCGTTACTAAGTGCCTTCGTTTTTTTACATAAAAAGGTTCCTTTGGCTTATGTTCGGATTCACATTGGCATCATCTCCTTACCTCCAATTTTGGCCATAATCGCGCTTATCTTTAATCGTGGTAGCATAATTGTTGGACCCTGGCGCTTTGACTCTCTGTCATGGCTTTTGGCGGCATTTGTACTTACAATTGGATTGATTGTCCAACGCTTTTCAGTTCGTTACTTACTAGGTGATCGTTCGTATCGAAAATATTTTGCATTATTGACACTCACCACAGTCGCTGACTCACTTGCTTGGCTAAGTGATGATCTTCGATTGTTAGTAATTTTCTGGGGCATTACACTTCTTGGGTTGACGCTACTTATCGGATTAAGAAGAGACTGGCAGGTGACTAGAAATGCTGCAAAGATGTCCGGAAAGCAATTTGCCATTAGTTGGCTTTTCTTGTTAATTGCGATTCTTTGGGTCGCACAGGCCACAGGATATTGGCAATTATCTCTCATTTTTACTGAAGATAGCATGAATCAGTTTGATTCGTGGGAGAGAACCGGAATCAACTTGCTCCTCATTGTTGCGGTCGTGATTCCAGCAGCGCAATGGCCATTCCAGCGTTGGCTAATAGATTCTGTGGTTGCCCCAACGCCAATTTCCGCTGTTATGCATGCGGGGATTGTGAATGCAGGGGGGATGATTTTCTCACGTTTTGCCCCACTTTTTAGTGGCAATCCAGCACAGATTGTCCTCCTTATCTTTGCTAGTTTTTCCGTATTAATCGGAACTGGGATGATGTTAGTTCAAGTGGATTATAAACGACAGCTTGTTGGCTCTACGATTGCCCAGATGGCTTTTATGCTGATTCAGTGTGCGTTAGGCGCTTACTGGGCAGCTATTATTCATGCTGTCTTACATGGAATATTTAAAGCTACCCTTTTCTTGCAGGCAGGTAGTGCAGTTCATCATAATGAGGACGTCTCTCGTTCGTCTCAACAGCCGTCTTTATTCTGGACAATTCCTGGAGGCGCTTTGGGAATATTCGCTGGAATTTGTTATTGGTTGACCTCTTATGGGGAGTCATATCAGTTAATTAGTGCTGTTATTATTGGGTGGTCCGTATTCTACGCTTGGAAGCACCTTATAGCTTTTGGGTTTGGTCATATAGGGCGTTTCGTAGGGTTTTCTATGTTTCTAGTAGCAGGGATGGTATTTGTCCTTATCCATTCTGTTTTTGTTGATTTATTGGATAAAATGTTTCAAACCGGAGGGCAGCCGCCGATACTAGCGGCCATTCTCTTTCTAGTGATCTTGGTAACTGGAAGTGTGATAGGTGCATGGTCGGTTCGTCACCCATCTTCAAAAGTATATGCATTTATTTATCTTAGGCTTGTAAAATGGAGCGAACCTCGGCGTGAATCAATTGATAGCCATCCTACCTATTTAACAAAGTTACATTTTAAGGGGGGAATGCATGATGAATACCACATTAGCTAAAAATCTTTACTTGGAAAAAGAATTCGATGCTTTTCATCTTGATTTGAATGATGTAGTGGAAGCGGCAAGTAAAGTGATTGCACCGCTCGGCCCTATTCATACGTTTGCAGCTCGCAGTCCTTGGGCAGGCTTAGAACAACGATCATTTGAAGAAGTTGCCCGCCGTCTAAAAAATATTTGTGATGTAGATATTTATCCAAGTGAAAACATGTTACAGGATGCTCTGAATCGAGGAGAAATAAACCTTGAATTTTTAGAAGCAGTGCTTAAAAAATGGTTAGATACACAATCTTTTGACTTATCAAGGGAGGCTGCTGAGCAATACTGCAGAGCCATTCTCTTAAATGAAGCCTCTACAAATTATTTGGAGAAATCGGAATTAAAGAGACTCTTAAATAAAGTTGGTACATTCAAATTTAAAATGAAAAAAGGTCATTCTGTCCGAACTTTGAGTCAGCGCTTAGAGCAGTTAGGTAATAAGACAGTAGCTATGGAGCTAAACTCTCATACCATTAAGTGGTGTAAATTATTTTTAGACGAGTCACAGGGTGCTTGGTCTATGCCATATCGTGAAGATGGTTTTTATCATGCATGGCGAAAGCTTGTTAAGCTGGATCCAGCGCTGAATCCCAATGTTCGCAGGCAATTAGATGAGTTGCCTAGTGATGCAGATTCTGCGTTAAAGGAAGTATTAACGAGACTGGACATACCTTATCTAGATGTACAAGAGTATCTAGAAGCCCATTTACTTGCAATGCCTGGTTGGGCAGGAATGATGCTTTGGCGTTCACAGCAATCAGCTAAGGATACGAACCTGCTCATCGATTATTTAGCTGTCCGACTTTCTATGGAATGGGTCTTCGTCCAATCCTATTTGCCATTAACAGAGCAAAACAATGAAGATCAAGAATCCTTAATTTCCACATGTGTTCGGTATAGCAATCTATCAGAACGTGAATGGAACAGCCTGCCTCTACAGGAACTGAAATCACGTATCATACTAGGTTTTAACTTTGATAAAACGACTCGTCAGCGTCTCTTGATGGAAGCATGGGAAAAAACCTATGAGCATCAATTAATGAACATGGTGTCAGTAAATTCGAGTCAATCCGATAAAAATGAAGAGCAAATACAAGCCCAATTCGTCTTTTGTATTGATGTGCGCTCTGAGCCTTTCCGTCGTAAACTTGAAGAACTTGGTCCTTTTCAGACATTTGGTACAGCTGGATTTTTTGGATTACCGATAGAAACAAAAAAGATTTGCAGCAACCATAGTCATCAATCGTTGCCTGTTATGAACAAACCGTTGCTTAAGGTTATGGAATCTTTACCGGAGTCAGAATTAAAACAATATGGGCAACGTGTACATGCGGCTCATTCCCTTGGTTCGACTTTCCAGAGAATGAAACATAATTTATTTTCTAGTCTTGTATTGCCGGAAATTAGCGGACCATGGCTCGGATTGCAAACGGTGGTTTTTAGCTTTATTCCAAGGAGTACAAATTCAGCTTTTCGCAAGGTTCGCAAAAACTGGCTTCGTCAGCCTGCTACTAAACTTACGCTAGACCATGTGCATTCTGTCGAGTCAGAGCTACCGGTTGGGTTTTCTGAAGAAGAGAAAGTCTATTATGTAGAGCAGGCTTTAAGAATGATGGGGCTTACTGATTATTTTGCTCCTTTAGTGGCGATTTGTGGTCATGGGAGCCGCAGTATAAATAATCCATACGCTTCGGCACTTGACTGTGGGGCATGTGGAGGAGCATCCGGTGAATTCAACGCGAGGGTGCTTGCTGCATTATGTAATCTTCCAACAGTAAGGAAAAATCTCGCCGAGAAAGGAATACATATTCCGGATGATACCGTATTTGTGGCTTGCGAACATATTACATCTCTTGACGAGCTACATTGGGTTTATGTTCCTGAGCTTTCAGTGGCTGCGAAAAAGTCATTTGGGCATGTTGAAAAACTCCTTCCAAAGGTGAGTTATGAGGCGAATGAAGAGCGGATGCAGCATTTGCCAACTATCACTTCAACGTATAATAATCCAAGTAAAGAAGCAGCACGTTTTGCAGATGATTGGAGTGAGGTGCGTCCTGAGTGGGGACTTGCACGAAATGCAGCATTTATTATCGGGGAACGCGAGCTTACGAAAAAGTGTAACTTAGGTGGAGAAGTTTTTCTCCATAACTATTCTTGGGAAAAAGATAAGAATGGTGAGTTGCTTGCCAACATTATAGCGGGTCCAGCAACCGTTAGTCAGTGGATCAACCTGCAGTACTATGCATCCACTGTTGCTCCCCATTATTATGGAAGTGGGAGTAAAACGACACAAACCGTCACAGCGGGAATTGGGGTCATGCAGGGAAATGCGAGCGACTTATTAACGGGTCTTCCATGGCAGTCAGTGATGAAGTCAGATAATGAGATCTACCATAAACCATTAAGATTATTGGTGGTCATCCAAGCTCCAAAGAAAAACGTGGAAAGGCTGCTTGAGCTTGATCCGCTTTTCCGTCAAAAGGTTCAAAACGGTTGGATACGTCTTGCATCTATTGATCCAGAAGGTCACTGGGAGAGTTGGTCATAACCATTAATTTTACATTGAAAGAAGGAAAGAAAGACGATGGAGAAATCAAAAGGGGCAATCGAAGCTGAAATTAGCAAAGAATTAACACATTGGGAAAAAAGTTATCTTGGACGTGGCTCAGTGTCGGTTAAATCAGATATTTTGCGGGATATGATTATTGTCGTCCTGCGTGGTATTTTAACCCCTGCTGAGTATTCGCTTTGTGAGGAAAAGCGTGGACTCTTAGCTGTAAAACAAAATCGAAATAGCTTGGTAGAGTCGGGTGTTGAAGAATTAAAAAGTATCATTCACACAATCACAGGCCAGGATGTCATAAGTTTTTATACGGATCTTAGTACAAATACAGGGGAACGGGTCATAGTTTTTAAACTTTTGGCTGACTTGGAAAGTCAATTAAATTAACGGGGTGAGTGCATTGTATTCAGAAGAGAAAAGGAAATTGCTATTTTTAACTGAAGCAAACTACCAAGCAGACTATTTAACCAAATATGTGAAAAACCTCAACCCAGAGGATATCATCTTGATGAATAGCAATGGACGCGAAGTTTTACATCCCTTTGGCGAAGTCATGAGGGAAATCATTATAACTGTATACGAGGAAAAAGTCGAAGAAATATTTGTCGTTGGGGACAAGGGGACAGGTACGTCGTCCCAGCTGGACCGATGTACCTGTCCCTCTGTCCCTCAGGATAAACTTGAAACACTAGAGTATCTTTTTAGAACATGTAAACCGGAATTCCTTGGTATGAGCTTGCGCGATTGGCTTGAAGGAAACAATACAGCCAAAGACTTTGTACAAAAAAATGCCGAAACGATCCGGAATCATCCTCTCATGCCACCTGATGTGAACGTTCGTGGATTGTTTGTTAATAGGGAAACCGAAGAAATGGTTGAGGAGATGTTTTTTAATATTGGGTGATGAAACAGAATAGGGGACAAATCTTGCTCCAAGTATGTGAGAAAGAGGCTGTAAATCGGAAAAAAATAGGAGACTGTAAACCTGCAAAGTCAAAAAAGAGGCAGTCTATTGGATAAGATTAGGAGACTGTAAACCAGTAAAGTCGAAAAATAAGCGCTAAATTGGATAAAATTAGGAGACTGTAAACCTGCAAAGTCAAAAAAGAGGCAGTCTATTGGATAAGATTAGGAGACTGAAAACCAGCAAAGTCGAAAAAGGTGCGCTCAATTGGATAAGATTAGGAGCTGAAAACCAACAAAGTCAAAAAGAGGCAGTCAACTGGATAAGATTAGGAGGCTGTAAACCAGTAAAGTCGAAAAAGAGGCGCTCAATTGGATAAAATTAGGAGTCTGTAAACCAGCAAAGTTGAAAAAGAGGCACTCTACCGGAAAAAAATAGGAGACTATATATCAGTAAAGACAATAAAGAGGTGCGCAAATGGATAAAATTAGATGATGTAATCCAGCAATAGGCAAACTAGAAAACACAACCAAAAAGGAAACAAAAAAGCAAGGGGACGGCCCCTTGCTTCTAATTTTGCCTTAAATCACGCGTGCTGATATAATTCCGTTAATTTGCTTGATTTTTTCTAGTAAACTAGGAACAATATCGCAGGTTACCTCATTATCGATATCAATCATTGTATATGCATATTCTCCACGGCTTCTGTTGACCATGTCTGCGATGTTTAACTCATAGAGTGAGATAGCTGATGTAATTTGGCCAACCATGTTTGGTACATTTTTATGGAAGGCTGTAACACGTGTTTTTCCTGTATAAGGAAGTGAAGCATTCGGGAAGTTTACTGAGTTTTTGATATTCCCGGTTTGCAAAAATTCCTTTGTTTGACGAGCTGCCATAATCGCACAATTTTCCTCGGATTCATTTGTTGAAGCACCAAGATGTGGTGTGCAAATCGTATTCTTCATTTTTAAAACATTTTCATTAGGGAAATCTGTCATGTATTTTCCAACGATGCCATCCTCAAGTGCAACAGCCATATCAATTTCATTCACAAGCTCTCCGCGTGAGAAGTTGATAATGTGAACGCCTGGCTTCATGATATCAAATGCTTTTTTATTAAACATTCCTTTTGTATCCTTGGTTAATGGAACGTGCACGGTAATATAATCAGACTCCGCAAATAGCTGTTCAAGTGACATTGCGCGCCCGACATTACGTGATAAGTTCCAAGCTGTATCAACAGAGATGAATGGATCAAATCCGATGACATCCATATCTAAGTCAAGAGCATCGTTTGCAACAAGCGCACCAATTGCACCTAAACCAATAACACCTAAGGTTTTTCCTTTAATTTCTTTTCCGACAAATTGCTTTTTTCCTTTTTCAACAAGAGCAGGTATTTGATCACCTTTGTCTTCCAAAGTTTTTGTCCAAGAAATACCGGCAAAAAGATTTCGGGATGTAGCCATTAAAGCAGTTAAAACCATTTCTTTTACAGCGTTTGCGTTGGCCCCTGGTGTATTAAAAACTACAATACCTTTTTCAGTGCATTTTTGGATTGGAATGTTATTAACACCAACACCTGCGCGTGCAATGGATTTTAGGTTATCACCAAGCTCGTAGTCATGCATATCGAAGCTGCGAACGACAATTGCATCAGGGTTCTCGCTTTGATCATCAATTGTAAATTGATCATTCTTAAACACCTTTAGGCCGCTTTCGGCGATATTATTTAATGTTTTAATCGTTTTTACCTGATTTTCAATAAGTGTGCTCATTTCGTTTACCTCTTTCCTGAACAAAATTTTAAGTATGGAAAACATTAAAATACAATTTTATGAGGTCTGGATCTGTTAGGGGTTGAAAAAAGGCACCTTAACCCATATATAAACAGAAAGAGGCAAGGGACTTTCCCTTACCTCTGCCCAGGCGAACGGCTCCGACACTATATGCTCCCTCGCGGTTTGCCGCGTACGCCAGTCACATATAGCCTTTTTTGATTTGTTAGTATGATACCAAGTTTTTTGATATATTTCAAGTTTTAATTAATTTAATATGGTGAAATTATTCCTTTTCATAAAGAAATGTTTGTTGAGTTTCTAAATCGAGTAATTGAATATTTCCGTACTTAAAGGATTGTAAATCCATTTTCATTGTAGGTCTTGATGATTCTGTTACATTACCATTCTTATAAACTTCATCGTTTGTGAAGTGGATTTTATATTCAAGAAAAATTCTTGAGAAGATTGTCTTACTTTGCTTGTTCTGCAGCTTTTCTTTGTTTGAACTCGTCCTTGATGATATCGAGTAGTTGTGGCTCTGTGATCAGGCGTAAGGCGGTAAGGCCAAGTGCTTTAGCGCCTTTGATTAGAGCCTGGTCACCTTGTTCAGATGCTGCAGCTTCTCTAAATGGCACAGTATGAGGAACAAGCTCATCCGATCCAATTTTAATATATGGGTGAATGGTTGGCACAACTTGACTGATGTTACCAGCATCTGTTGAACCAATTCCTTCTCTTTCGTCCGCAACATTTTCTCCCAAATCTTCAATGACTTCTTTAAACACCGCGTTGAATGCATCGTTTAACAACAAGTTATCGACTTCGTTTTGAAAGGCAATCACATTGAGCTTTGCACCTGTAGCTAGAGCCGCGCCTTCAGCAATTGCTTTTACTCGCTTGGTAACTTCATTAAGCCCCGTTCTTGTAGCAGCACGGATAAAGAATCGGGCTTTCGCATAATCAGGAACGATGTTTGGCGCATCACCGCCATGTGTGATGATACCGTGAATGCGGACATCGTCTGTGACATGCTGGCGAAGAGCATTGATACCGTTGAATAACTGAATGACAGCATCTAGGGCATTGATTCCTTTATGTGGAGCGGCAGCTGCGTGAGCTGATTTTCCAATGAATTCGAAGTCAAGCGGGTCTACAGCCAGGGAAGGAGAAGTAAGGCTTGTTTTTCCTTGTGGATGGATCATCATCGCTGCATCGATACCTTCAACCAATCCGTGTTTAACGAAGCTTCCTTTTGCACTGCCATTTGGTCCACCTTCTTCAGCAGGGGTTCCAAACACAACTGCCTCGCCGCCAGTCTCCGCAATCACCTTGCTTAATCCAACCGCTGCAGCAACACTCAATGTTCCAATGATATTATGACCGCAAGCGTGGCCTAAACCAGGGAGAGCGTCATATTCAGCTAAAAAGGCGATGGTTGGACCAGGCTTTTCTGATTTAAACCGGGCAATAAAAGCAGTCTTGTGGCCGGCTACGTCTTTTTCAACAGAGAAACCTTCATCTTCAAGAATCTTTGTTAATTGTTCAGAAGCGAAAAATTCCTCATTGCCGATCTCTGGATTCGCATGGATCTTGTGGCTTGTTTCAATGTAGCGTTCTTTATTTGCATCAATATTTGCTTTAATTGCTTCCGTTAATTGCGTGATAACTTGAGTCATGTCCATTTCCTCCTTTATTATGTAAAAGAGGGAAACTAAGTTTCCCTCAAGGTTTGGTGATTACCAGCCAATATTTTCTAGTGGAACAAAGGTTGGAATTAGTGTTCCGCCATGTTCTTCGTTAATAAAATCAGCTGTATCTTCCTCTTGGAATAGTTCAGCAATACGATTTAATGTTTTGTCGTCTTTATCTTCCTTGTTAACTGCAATAATGTTTAGATAGTCAATCGCTGTTTCGCTTTCGTGGAAAATAGAACCGTTAATTGGGTTTAATCCAGCATCTCTTGCAAATCCGTTATTGATAACACCTGCATCTACATCAGGTAGGGCTCTTGGAATTTGAGCAGGAGCAGTAGGGATTAGTTCAATATTTTTTGGATTTTCAACTACGGCTTCTTCAATTGAACCAAGGCCATCATAATTATCAACTAGTTTAAGCAGACCAGCTTCTTGAAGTAATAAAAGGGCTCTTCCTTGGTTAGACACATCATTTGGTAAAGCAATTTTCGCACCGTCTTTGATTTCTTTTACATCTTTCAGGTTGTCTGAGTAAATCGCCATTGGCGCAAGATACGTTGTCGCAATCGGAACTAGGTCTAGATTATGCTCTTCAATAAATTGGTCAAAGTAGGCAACAGTCTGGAAAGAGTTAGCATCTAATTCGCCATCAGCAAGCGCTGTGTTTGGCAGAACATAGTCACTAAATGAAACAAGTTCAATTTCAATACCTTCTTTTGCCGCTTTTTCAGCTACATAGTCCCATGTACGTGTGTCTGTGCCGGTGATACCAATTTTAACGTGTTTTGTTTCTGATTCTTTGCCGCTTGCACTGTTGCTAGAACATGCAGCTGTAAATGCGACTAATGCCACTAAAAGAATGGTTAAGACTAATTTTTTCATGATAAGTTTCCTCCTAGATGATTATCTTCTTCGTATTTTTTTGGATAAAGTGTTGCCGAACGATTGCAGGCCTTGTACCATCACAATCAGAATGACAACGGTAATGATCATTGTAGTTGTATCAAAGCGTTGGTAACCGTAAGTAATAGCCAGGTCACCAATTCCTCCTCCACCGACGGTGCCCGCCATGGCAGAAGCACCGATCAGCCCGATTGTCGCAATTGTAAAGTTAACGACTAACGAACTAAGCGCTTCTGGAAGTAAGAATCGGAAAATCGTTTGGAAGGGAGTAGCTCCCATCGCATTGGCTGCTTCCAGAACACCCTCGTCCACTTCAAGTAATGAGCTTTCTACTAATCTAGCAATATATGGTCCAGCGTAAAAAACGAGCGGAACAATCGCCGCAGCTGTACCAATCGATGTTCCGACAATCAAGCGGGTTACCGGGATAATCGCTACTAATAAAATAATGAATGGGATGGAACGGAAAACATTTATGATTGCATTAACGACGGTAAAAACCGGCAAATTCTCAAGTATCTGACCTTTGCGGGTAACAAAAAGGAGAATACCCAGTGGCAGACCGAGAATAATTGAAAAGACAAAGGAAAAGGCAACCATTTGAATCGTTTCAATAACTGCTTCGATGATTTGGTCTGTGTTAACTAGCATGGGATGTCACTTCCTTGAAGCTGATTTGTTTTGATTGCATATACGTTAGGGCGCGTTTTACTTCTGCATCAGGTCCCTGAATTTCCACGATCAAGTTACCAAATGGGGTGCCTTGAAGTTCTGTGATGCTGCCGAACAGTACATTGATATCGATATCCAATTTTTTAGCGAGCTGTGATAAAAATGGCTTGCCTGTTGACTGGCCGATAAAGCTGATTCGGAAAATGTTCTGAGATCCTTGATTGCTATTAATCATGTTCAAAATAGATTCAGGAATTTGATCATGCATTACCGTGCTGACAAAGTTTTGTGCGGTTTGTGTCTTTGGTGCGGAAAAGACATCAAAGACGGTTCCCTCTTCTATCACTTGTCCTGCTTCCATGACAGCTACACGATCACAAATCTCACGAATCACGGACATTTCATGGGTTATCATTAAAATGGTAATATTGTATTCCTTATTGATCTTTTTCAATAGTTGCAAGATAGAGCTAGTTGTCTGCGGATCAAGAGCAGACGTCGCTTCATCGCAAAGAAGGATTGAAGGCTGCGTAGCCAACGCTCTAGCGATACCAACCCGTTGCTTTTGCCCTCCGGAAAGTTGGTCTGGATAGACATCCGCCTTATCACCTAAACCAACAAATTCAAGCAGCTCTGCCACACGCGTTTTAATTTGCTCTTTTGGTGTTTTGCTTAAAATAAGTGGCATTGCAATATTGGCGTATACCGTTTTTGAGTTTAATAGGTTAAAGTGCTGAAACACCATCCCGATATTTTTCTTTACTTCACGGATTTGCTTTTCTGAGAGAGCCGTTAAGTCATGGCCGTCCACAATGACCTTCCCAGAAGTTGGACGTTCAAGGAAATTGACACAGCGGATTAATGAGCTTTTGCCAGCGCCACTGAATCCGACCACCCCGTAGATTTCACCCTTGTTAATTTTTAAATTGACGTTATTTAAGGCATGCACTTTCTTGCCGCCGCTATCATATACCTTGATTAAATCTTGAAACTCTATCATGTTTAATCCCCTTTCATCTGTCCTTAAAAAATCTTCTCAACATTTCTGAAGAACAAGATAATTATTCTTATGTTAAGAAAATATTATTTTACAAAAATATAAAAAGCCCTCTTCAGACAGAAGAGGGCAGAAGGTCAGTTCCGATATCCTCTTCTTATCTCTCAAGTTTACTTGCTGGAATTGGCACGGTACATAATTGTCCGCTGCCGAGGTTTCGTAGGGCCAGTCCCTCCACCTNNCACCTCTCTTGATAAGAAGTATTTTTAATATAAAACAAACTATACATCGGTATAATAGAGTTGTCAATATATTTGATATCTTTTTGTTATTTTTATTATCAGAAAAAAATATGCCGTTATAATATTAGCATTATTTTTAATAAAGTTATTTATTCGGACCGTACACCCTGCTGTCTATTGGTTTTGCCTCTCCTTTGAGCCTTATAGTGAGGGTGATACTTGAACCAATACTTCGTCCACTTCATCATGTAAAATATTTTCCTAATAAGTATGCAATCCACTTGCAATGGGGATGGTTACGGATATTTTCGAGGAGTCCTTTGATGATTGCCTGGTTAAACGTTTGTTTTTGCACCTGTTCCTGTAAAAGAAGTAATGACTCTCTTTCAATCGAATCCTCCATTTCTTTTACTTTCTCGTCAATCAAAGAACTCAATTCTTCCTCCGTTATATCTCCGTTTAATTGAAAAATGGACAGGTCCATATGCTCTTTTTGCAGAAACGGAATGTTCATTCCTTGAGCCAAAAGATCCGTTTTCTCCACAAGGGATTTACAAAGGACTTCCACATCTAATGGAAAATCCTGATACAAAAAAAGCTCCGAATACATGCGCATAAAACCTTTAATGCAATAGAGTAAATCATATTTCGTTTGATCTACTTTTTCTCCGTAGATGCGGTCAATCATCGAGAGAATTGTAGAATTAATAAGTTTATCGAAGTTGCGCAACTTAATGATAAGCTTTTCGTTAAGAGACTGCGTATACTCCTTCATTAGAATATTGGCGAAGTCCGTATGTTGTCCAAAGGATTGAAAGCTTACATAGTAAAAATCATATAGAAGATTTTTTTCATCCTTCTTATTTCTGACTACATGGTCAATGTCGGCATAAATTTGTTCCATGAATTGGTCAATTAAAGCAATAATTAATTCATCCTTAGACTTAAAGGAAAGATAAAAGGCTCCCTTTGAAATGCCGCATTGGTCGGTTATTTGTTGAACAGAAGTTGCTTCGAATCCTTGCTTTGCGAAAAGTTCAAGTGCTTTTTCCATAATTAACTGTTTTTTCACCATATGCTGTTTCTCTCCTATTGTCTATCATTGACAAATGACTGAATGGTCATTATTATAAATAAATGGGTTAAACAAGTCAATCTAGGGTAGGTGTAAGTGTGAGAGGTATAGCCAATTTTGTATTAAAAAACAAACTCGCGGTTTGGTTGTTAACAATCATTATCACGGTATCTGGTATTTATTCGGGTACACAAATGAAGACAGAAACGATTCCAGATATATCAATTCCATTCCTTATGGTAATGGATGTGTATCCTGGAGCAACTCCTGAACAGGTAATGGAAGATGTCTCGATGCCAATTGAAAAAGCGGTCGAAGGACTGGATGGAGTTAAGTCCGTCTATTCAAATTCCTATTCAAACATGGCGAATATTCAGGTTGAATATGACTATGGGGAGGATATGGATGAGGCTAAGCGTGAACTTCAGTCTGCGTTAGACGCAGTAACTTTACCGGAAAATGCGCAAAAGCCAGTCATTACAGCAATTAGCATGAACATGATGCCGGTTGTCGCTCTTAGCGTAAGTAGTACAACTGAAGACATTGTGGAATTAACATCAACAGTTGAAGATGTTTTACTTCCGAAAATTGAAAAGTTGGATGGAGTTGGCTCCGCAACAATCACAGGCCAGCATATTGAGGAAGTACAACTTACCTATAATAAAGAAAAAATGGCTAAACTTGACTTAACGGAAGACACAGTTAAGCAAATGATTCAAGCTAGTGATTTGGCTGTATCATTAGGTCTTTTTGAATTTGAAGAAGGCGAACAGGCAGTTTCGATTGATGGAAAATTCATGACAGCAGATGAATTGAAGGAAATGTTAATTCCTGTTACACCTTCCGAAAATAACCCTGTACCTTTTATAAAGCTTGGTGAGATCGCAACAATTGAAGAGGTTGGACGCGTTCAATCCGTTTCACGTACGAACGGAAAAGATGCCATTGCGATTCAAATTGTCAAAGAGCAACAGGCTAACACAGTGGATGTTGTAAATGAGGTAAAGGATCTTATTAAGGATGAACAAGAGCGCATCGAGGGCCTTGTCATCGATGTATCGCTAGACCAAGGTGAGCCGATTGAACAATCCGTTTCGACAATGGTTGAAAAAGCACTCTTTGGTGGTTTAATTGCAGTGTTGATTATTTTACTTTTCCTACGGAATTTTAGATCAACGATTATTTCGATAGTATCAATTCCAGTCTCCATTTTTATGGCATTATTGTTATTGAAGTGGTTGGATATTACGCTGAACTTAATGACACTAGGAGCCGTAACCGTTGCGATTGGCCGGGTAATCGATGACTCCATCGTAGTAGTAGAAAACATATATCGAAGACTTCATTTAAAAGAAGAAAAATTAAATGGTCGAGCATTAATTCGTGAAGCAACGCTTGAAATGTTCAAACCAATCCTTTCATCTACATTAGTTACGGTTGCAGTCTTCGCACCACTTATTTTCGTAGGAGGAATGGTTGGCGAGTTGTTCATGCCGTTCGCATTAACAATGACTTTCGCTTTAGGTGCTTCCCTATTAGTCGCGATCACAATTGTACCGGCATTATCTCATACACTCTTTAAAAAACAGCTTTATATTGAAAAAACAGAAGCGAAACATAAAGAGGCAGGTAAGCTTGCAAATTGGTACAAAGGTATTTTAAATTGGTCACTCAATCATAAAATCATTGTATCTGTCCTATCAATCTTATTATTAGGGGGCAGCGTAGCATTAACACCTTTAATTGGTTTTAGTTTTATGGGTAGTGAAGAAGAGAAGGTTATGTATTTAACCTACACACCAGGTACTGGTGAGTTAAAGGATGAAACACTTGAGAATGTGGCAGCTGTTGAAGACGAGTTATTAAAGCGAGAAGACATTGATATTCTTCAACTTTCAGTTACGGAAAGTGGAGATCCGATGGCCGCGATGATGGGAGGCGGAGGTGACGGTGCACTTATGTACCTCATTTTTGACCCAGAGATGGATAATTTCCCTGAAGTCCGTGAGGAAATTGAGGAGTATGTGTTTAATATTGGCCAATCCGGTGAGTGGAAGAGCCAAAACTTCTCGTCAATGTCTATGAATTCAAGTGAAGTAAGTTATACATTATATAGTGAAGATTTAAATAAGCTTTATGATGCAGTTGATATGGTTGAAGATGTCATGAATGATGCAGACGGCTTGGAGGATGTTTCTTCAAGTGCGGAGGATGCGTATGTTGAGTACACATTCCACGTCGAGCAAGATAATCTACTGCAGTATGGACTTACAACAGGTCAGATTGTCATGATGTTAAATCCAGATCGTTCACAAGAGGTTTTAACTACAGTTGAAAAAGACGGAAATACGATAGAGGTTGTTGTTCAGCAGGAAAAAGTAGCGACACCTAAATCAATCGATGACCTTCTTGCAACACAGGTTCCGACAGCAACAGGCACCGCATTACCGCTTTCTGAGTTGGTAGAGGTTAAGGAAGGAACAACATTAAATACACTTGCTCGTAGTAAAGGTGAGTACTATGCATCCGTTTCAGGAAACATAATTGGTGATGACATTTCAAAAGTCACATCCAAGGTTGGAAAAGACATTGATAAGCTTGACCTTCCTAAAGGTGTAACGTTAGGGGTGGCTGGCGTTCAAGCGGACATGGTTGAAACATTTACCCAGCTAGGTCTTGCAATGCTTGCTGCGATAGCAATTGTATACTTCATTCTTGTTGTGACATTCGGTGAGGGGGTTGCGCCATTTGCGATTCTATTCTCCCTTCCATTTGCGGTCATTGGTTCATTCGTTGGTTTATTGATTGCTGATGAAACCATTTCCGTATCCGTAATGATGGGTCTATTGATGTTAATTGGTATTGTTGTAACAAACGCAATCGTTCTAGTCGACCGTATTATTCATATGGAGCGTGAGGGAATGACAATGCGTGAAGCAATCCTTGAAGCTGGTTCAACCCGTCTGCGTCCAATTTTAATGACAGCAATCGCGACAATGGGTGCATTGATTCCGTTATTATTCGGCGAAGGCGGCGGTGGCTTAATTTCGAAAGGGCTTGGTATTACCGTTATCGGCGGTCTAGCAAGTTCGACATTATTAACACTGCTAGTCGTTCCGATTGTCTATGAAATCCTGTCAAAAATCTTTAAGAAAGATCGTAAAAACATACAAGAAAACTAATTGATTACACCCTACAAGGTTAAACATATCTTGTAGGGTTTTTTTATGTAAAAATAGTTAAAAGAGGTGTTGACCTTGACGTTACGTCAAGGTGTAAAGTGAAAATATCAGGGGGTGATGAGATGGAATACACGGTTCAAAGGCTAGCAAAGCTAGCGGGAGTCAGCACAAGAACACTGAGGTATTATGATGAGATTGAGATTCTTAAGCCGGCAAGAATCAATTCATCGGGGTATCGAATCTATGGACAAGATGAAGTTAACCGTCTCCAGCAAATCCTTTTTTACCGTGAGCTTGGGGTCAATCTAACTGATATTAAACAAATCATAACAAACCCTGCTTTCGATGAATTCAAGGCACTAGAAGAACATCGAAAGCAGCTCCTTGATAAACGAAAACAAATAGATCAATTAATTGCCAATGTCGAAAAGACAATTGCGCAAAAAGAAGGGAGAATAACAATGTCTGATCAAGAAAAATTTGAAGGCTTTAAAAAGAAAGCCATTGAAGAAAACGAGCGAAAATACGGAATAGAAATCTGTGAAAAATATGGCGAAGAAACCGTTCAACAATCAAACGAGAAATTTAAGAACATGTCTAAAGAAGATCATGATGCAGTGACCCGTCTTAGTGAAGAGTTAATGGAAACCCTAAAGGAAGCGATGAAGACAGGCGACGCTTCAGGGGAACTAGCACAAAAGGCAGCAGATTTACACAAGCAGTGGCTCATGTTTTTCTGGCCGAGCTACTCAAAAGAGGCACATGCAGGCTTAGCACAAATGTATGTCGATGACGAAAGATTCACAGCGTATTACGACAAAGAACAGCCAGGAACCGCAGAGTTCCTAAGAGATGCCATTCACGTGTATACGGGGCAAAAGAGTGAATAAATGTTTGGGTAATGATGGGGCGAGATCGTAATTGATCTTGCCCTTTGTTTGGTTTTACAGGGGTATTTAATAAGGGGAAGTGGGGTGAAGTACTTTTCTATTGAGTATTGGAGTCATTCGTGCCTTCATTCGCTTGATGAAGACCATTCCGGAAAGTGCATCCACTCCGTTCGGTCCTTCGCCCGGCTCTTCAAAGGATTAACATCAATGCTACAGAGAAGTAAAGAAAATGAAATCCCAATATCCGGAATACTTCCCTGACAAGCAACATAGGGTGTAGTAAATATGGAAGACATCTAGTCTACTAGAGGGTCTTCAGATAGGGGGGATTTGAGTGGCATATGTAATCACGTCTCCATGTGGGGCGGAGAAGGCAGCAGAATGTGTAGAGGTGTGTCCTGTTGATTGTATTGAGCCTGGTGATGATCAGTATTATATCAACCCTGATATTTGTATTGACTGTGGGGCATGTGTGTCTGTTTGCCCAGTTGACGCAATTTTTCACGAAGATGAAGTACCAGATGACGAAATTGGATTCGTAGAGCTAGCCCGAGATTTTTTTGGAGTCTAAACCATCATACATAAAAAGTACCAATTCTAATTAGTAACTACACTTGTGGTTACTTTTATTTTTGTTGAAAACATGGCAATCCTTTATGTGCCATCTTTGGAAAAAAAGTAATTACTACCACAAATTTACTTGTATATATTAAAATAAATGTAAGGGATTACTTTTTGTAAAAACGTGGGCTCGGGACAGCGGGACAGGTCCCTCATCCCAAAAGGAGAGGAAGAAATGGAGAAAGTAAAGCAAATTCCAGCCTCACTCATGGATTGGATTATTAAAACGTTAAACAGTGGCGTGAACCCTGAAGCGATTGTGGATGCAATGATTCGAAAAGGCTATGACCCTAGACTCTCTTATACTACTCTGTTTCGAATTGTCGGAAATAAACCGATAAACACACCTGGTGTACAAGCCCCATATGAATATGAACAGCCCGAAATCGCAAAAAAGGGAAGTATCTTACGCACAAGCGACCGAGAAATCAAGGTCTTATCAAAAGTAGAGAAGCCGTTTATTTTACATCTAGATCATTTCTTAAGCGAAGAGGAATGTAAACAGTTAATTGAATTATCAAGAAGCCGCCTCAAGCCTTCAACCGTGATTGACCCGAAGACAGGTGAAGAAAAAGCGGCAACCGGTCGAACGAGTAAGGGAATGTCTTTTTATTTACAAGAAAATGAGTTTATTCAAAAAATAGAAAAAAGGATCTCGGAATTGACTGAGTTTCCCGTGGAAAATGGAGAGGGGCTGCAGGTCTTGAATTATGGCATTGGTGAGGAATATAAAAGCCATTTTGATTATTTTCCACCAAGTAAGATAGACCCCGAAAAAGGGGGCCAGCGGGTCGGTACGTTCCTCATCTATTTAAATGATGTACCAGCTGGGGGAGAAACGGTCTTTCCGAAAGCTGGTGTTTCAATTGTTCCGAAGAAAGGATCTGCCGTGTATTTTCAGTACGGGAACAGCAAGGGTGAGGTAGATCGGATGTCTCTCCATTCAAGTGTACCTGTATCCGAGGGAGAAAAATGGGTCGCAACGAAATGGATTCGCCAAGGAAATATCTATAAGTCTAAACGTTAGGCATTCGAATAGAATTGTCAATGCAATCATGATATAGTTATACTAAGATTTTATGTAAGCTAAAAATGAAGCATTTTTTAATAGCAAAAATATGTATACCATCATGTAGAAAGGTGTGTGAATATTGGATAATCAGACGAAGGTTCAGACATTTAAAGATGTCATGGGGAATTATCCAACGGGTGTAACCGTTGTTACAACAACAGATGAAAATGGAGTTCCACTTGGATTAACGGTAAACTCATTTGCCTCTGTTTCATTGGATCCGACATTGATTTTGTGGTCGATTGATAAAAGGGTATCCACCTACGATATTTTTACAAAAACAGATAAATTTGCAGTACATGTTTTAGCCGGTGATCAAGGGGATATTTGCGCCCTTTTTGCAAGCAAGGGAACAGATCGTTTTGCGAATTGTGAATGGGAGATGTCTACTAACAATCTGCCGATCCTGAAGGGGGCTGCAGGCGTTTTACACTGCAAAACCTTTAAAACGGTTGAAGCGGGGGACCATACGATTTTAATTGGTGAAGTAGTTGAAATTGAAAACTACAGCAAGCCACCACTACTTTATCACAACCGTAAATTTGGCAATATTCCTGACGAATTTTATAAGTAATCTCGACGGATACCTTTCTTGTTGGAGAAAGGTATCTTTAAATTTTTACCATTTTTAAACGAAGCGAGTGGCTTTAAGTGAAACTCATTGAGACATTAATGGATAGTTTACGATTACCTAATAAGGCAGCAATGAAGCGACTGAATAAGCTTGAAATGAGAAATACAATTCTCTTTTTGCTGTTATTATTGTTTATCGTCGCACTTCCAATCGAAATTAATTTACTTTTGGATGATTCCTATAAGGAAAGTGATATCCCTCAAAATATTTATGTCATCCAAATCCTTTTGTTTTATCCGTTTTTGATGCTGTTTTTAGGTATAGCTGGGATTTCTGTATTAGCGGGGTTAGGAGTAGGGGTCAGTAAACTCACACACCGCCAGTTGAAATTTCAATTTCTTTGGAAAATGTGCGCATTTGCGTTAACAAAACCCATTATTATCTTTGCGGTTGCAAATTTACTGATTGGGACCCATTGGATTATAAATGCAATTGTAACTATTTTGCTATTTTACACAATCCTAAGGATGATTTTTCATTATCCAAAACGAGTAAAAAAGCATACATAAAGAACCGGTGCCCACCGGTTCTTTTTATTTAGATTGAAACTTTTTTTAAAAAGGGAAAACGTCATCTTGTAGAGGATAAGGCTTCTTCATAAATAAATTACAGATCCTGTGAAACACTATCAGTATGTAAAATGTGTAAGGGGGATTTTTATGGAGAAGGATATGCAATATGGAAGTGATTATAAAATTATTCCTGCAACTTCTATTGGTAGTGGGATTGGGATACAGGTGCTGCCAGATCTTTATAGTCATACTATCCAAATCGTGAATTTTGTATTGGTCGGAGAGCCTGGCACATCGGATTTTGTACTTGTGGATGCGGGCATGCCGGGATCTGCGGAGGAAATGATTTCCGTTTGTGAAGAACGCTTTGGCACGGATAGTCGTCCGAAGGCTATTTTGTTAACGCATGGTCATTTTGATCATGTTGGCGCAATTATTAAATTAGTTAAGCACTGGGATGTACCTGTTTACGCTCATGAGCTAGAAATGCCATTTTTAACAGGGCAACAAAGTTACCCTGAGCCGGACTCTTCGGTAGAAGGAGGAATGGTTGCGAAGATGTCACCACTTTTTCCGAATGAGCCAATTCAGTTAGGAAGTCATGTGGAAAAACTACCTGCGGACGGAACAGTTCCGCAATTGCCAGAATTCCGTTGGATTCATACCCCAGGACATGCGCCAGGACATGTATCCTTTTTCCGTGAAAAAGACCGTGCCCTCATTGCTGGAGACGCGTTTGTAACAGTGAAACAGGAATCTCTGTATAAAGTAATAACCCAAGAACAGGAAATTAGTGGCCCGCCAAGGTATTTAACAACAGATTGGGAGGCTGCAAAGAAGTCTGTAGAAACATTGGCAGGGCTCCATCCAAGTGTTGCTGTTACGGGGCATGGGCTACCGATGACTGGTGAGTTGTTGGAAGAATCTTTAGGTAGATTAGTTAAAGACTTTGATCAAATTGCAATTCCGGATTATGGCCGGTATGTCGATAAAAATATTCATTAAGGACGGAACCTGGCTATTGAAAAAGCCAGGTTTCTTGCTCTTAAAAAATTTGCTCTTGTTAAAGACCATAGAGTTGATATAAAGTCTGTCAAATCAAAATAAAATGTAAAGAACCGATAACACCATAGGAGTATAAGACCATACATCAAATGTAGCTTATTATTTTATAAACATTCTGAAATATAGTATATTGGAATGGAGAATGAATCGGGTGAGAGAGGGAAATATGGTAAATATTACATCGTTATTATTAGGGTTAGTTATGGTCTTAAACATTGTATTTGCCGTGGTTGTCATCTTTCGGGAAAGAAGAGATGCTAGTTCAACCTGGGCGTGGTTATTAGTCCTTTTCTTTATACCGGTAGCAGGATTTATTTTGTATTTAATTCTAGGCAGAAATTTAACACGCGACCACCTATTTCAATGGGATGATTTAAAAAAGAGCGGGATAGAAGAGGTTTTAGAAAAACAAAAAGAACTGTTACGTACACAAAAATTTCTATTTAATAATCCCATTACACAAGATAATCAAGACCTCATTTATATGAACCTTGTCAATGCGAATGCCTTGTTTACAAAAAATAATGCGGTAGAAGTTTTTACAGATGGGCAAGAGAAATATCGACGTTTATTCGAGGATATTGAGGCAGCACAAGAATCGATTCATTTGCAATATTATATTATTAAAAATGACAATTTGGGCCGAAAACTAATGGCGCATTTAACAAGGAAAGTTAAAGAGGGTGTAACCGTTCGCGTCCTTTATGATGAGCTAGGTTCTAGGTCATTGACAAAAAAGTTTTTTAAAGAGTTTCGTGAAGCAGGCGGGCTAGTTGAAGTATTTTTCCCTTCAAAACTACGCTTTATCAATTTGCGGATGAATTTCCGAAACCATCGGAAGTTGGTTATTATCGATGGAAAAGTAGGATATGTCGGTGGCTTTAATGTAGGGGATGAGTACCTTGGACTGAATTCTAGGTTTGGGTACTGGCGAGATACTCATTTGCGCATAAGGGGAACGGCAGTTGACACGATGCAGGTTCGCTTCATTTTAGACTGGAACCAAGCATCTCGAGATTTTGATATTATGTATGACCCTGAACTTTTTCCGATTGAAAATGTCAGACTTGGCAATGTCGGGATTCAAATTGTGACAAGTGGTCCTGATACAGACTTTGAGCAGATTAAAAATGCGTATATCAAAATGATCTACTCAGCTAAAAAATCGATTTATATGCAGACACCCTATTTTATACCGGATAAAAGCTTACTGGATGCGTTACGCGTTGCATGCCTTTCAGGGGTGAAAGTGAATATTATGATTCCGGATAAACCAGACCATCCTTTTGTGTATTGGGCAACCCTGTCACATATTGGAGAATTGCTGCCAGTTGGAGCTCGTGTTTATATTTACAGTAATGGTTTTATCCATTCTAAAACACTTGTGGTCGACGAAGAGATTTCGTCAGTGGGTACAGCCAATATCGACGTCAGGAGCTTCCGGCTCAATTTTGAGGTAAATGCTTTTTTATATGACGGGAATATTTCTCAAGAGCTAACTGCCATTTTTAAAGAAGACATTAAGCTATCTAAACTGCTCACAAAAGAAGAATATGAAAAAAGAGGGGCTAACATTAAGTTCAAAGAATCGATCTCAAGGCTTTTATCCCCGATTTTATAAGACAAAAATATTACCTAAAGAATTGGTTCCACAGGGCCAATTCTTTTTTTTACGTTCCCCGTTAAGCTGCAAACCAATTTTTAAAAGGGTATAATCATTGAAATAAAAATACCAAAAATATAGAATTATATAAAAACAGAGGAGAATAAGACTAGAAGATGACTACTAAAAAAACACAAATGTATAATAGTGAAACACTTGTATTACATGGCGACCATGAATGGGCAGAGAAAGAGAAGAGCGTTTCACCAGCTATTTACTATTCATCAACATTTAGGGCAGAGGATTCGGCTGATTTTGCAGAAATGGCAGGAACACCGCTTCATCCGAGCTACTATACCCGTTATGGAAATCCCCTTCATGAACGAGTGAATAAAATAATGGCAGATCTAGAAGGAACTGAAACAGCACTTGTAACGGGGTCTGGAATGGGAGCTATATCGTCTACGATTTTAGCATTGGTTTCAGCGGGGGACCATGTTATTGCACAAACAAGACACTATATGAGCACCGCGAAAATTATGGATGAAATGCTTCCGAGGTTTGGTGTTGAGGTAACAGTCGTAGAGCAATCTGATATTTCGGCTTTTGAAGAGGCAATCCGCCCTAACACAAAGCTGATTATGCTTGAAACCCCTGCTAATCCAACCTTGGTTGTAACAGACCTCGAAGCCGTAGTAAGGTTAGCAAAGAAGCAAGAGATTATTGTAGTAGCTGATAACACATTTGCTTCACCACTTAATCAACGACCACATGATGTTGGTGTCGATGTCGTCTTACATAGTGCAACAAAGTATCTAGGGGGACATCACGATATCACAGCTGGTGTTATATGTACAAGCTTTGAGTTGGCAGAAAAAATTTGGGATACCCATACATCGATAGGTTCTGTCCTGTCACCGATGGATGCCTGGCTACTGCTAAGGGGCTTAAGGACACTGCCATTGCGGATGGATCGGATCAATTCGAATGCATTAGCCTTAGCTGAATTCTTGGAGGAGCAACCTCAAATTGAAAAAGTGTATTATCCGGGTCTGCCAAGTCATCCCCAGCATGAGCTCGCCCAAAAACAAATGAAGGGCTACGGGGCTGTCATTGCGTTTGCAGTTAAGGGCGATTATGCAGCAACGCAGAGATTTGTTTCGGCATTACAGCTTTCAACGAACGCAGTTAGCTTAGGTGGAGTTGATTCATTAGTTGTTCATACAGCGGCGATGTGGGAAGGGGCCATGAATGAAGAACAAATGAAAACAGCGGGTATCCCAGCTAATTTTGTCCGCTATTCTGTTGGATTAGAACATATTGAGGACTTAAAGGCAGATATAAGACAAGCATTGAAAGAAATCTAAAAAAATTCAAAACATTTTTACTTGATTTTAAAAAAATGTTCAGATATAATTACTCTCAACAATTAGAATACTAACCTTAAGTAAAGACGATGAAGAGAAAAAGTAGGATTTAGCTATTTTACACAGAAAGCTTCGGTAGCTGAAAAGAAGCAAAAATACAAATCTGAACAATGGCCTCTGAGTTTCGTGCTGAAAGTAACGATTGTTATGAGTAGGTTCCGACGAGATTTGGTACTCGTTATCAATACCACAGTATCCAGGCTAAGATTAGACCTGCGTACTTGCTGAGACTGTTTGCGTGAGTAAACAGTGAACTAAGGTGGTACCACGTGAGATAAACCACGTCCTTATCGTATTTGATAATGACGTGGTTTTTTTATTTCCAAAAAACGGGTATGCCCGTTAAATAACAAAAAAATGGAGGAATTTACAGTGACGAAAAATCATCTAGTATTACAAACGGACTTTGGTTTAAGTGATGGTGCTGTAAGTGCAATGTATGGTGTAGCAATTTCGGTAGATCCAACACTGAGAATTTTTGACCTAACCCACGACATTCCGCAATATAATATTTGGGAAGGCTCTTATCGATTATATCAGACGATTACCTACTGGCCAGAAGGCACTGTATTTGTATCTGTTGTTGACCCGGGTGTCGGTTCTGATCGGCGTAGTATCGTGGTGAAGACAGGCACAAATCAATATATTGTAACGCCTGACAATGGTACGGTCACACATATTCAAAAAATACTCGGGATTAAAGAGGTGAGGATCATTGACGAGAGCATAAATCGCTTACCTTTCTCAGGTGAATCCTATACATTTCATGGTAGAGATGTCTATGCTTTTACAGGGGCAAGACTTGCGTCAGGAGTAATCTCATATGAAGAGGTTGGCCCTCTTGTTCCTATTGATTCTCTGGTTGAGTTACAAACAACAGAGGCAGTTGTTCAAACGGATGGTGTCTTAGGGACAATTGATATTCTTGATATTCGTTTTGGTAATCTATGGACGAATATTGAGCGAGAGACGTTCAAGCAACTAAATGTGGAGTATGGAGATCATTTTGAAGTGACCATTGAAAATGAAACTCGCCAAGTCTATAAAAATATTATGACATATGGACGCTCTTTCGCAGATAGCCATCTGGGCGAACCGTTACTGTTTATTAATTCTCTTGATAAAATTGGGGTAGCTATCAACCAAGGTTCATTTGCCAAGGCCTATCATATCGAGACAGGAACTAATTGGAAAATCTATATTCGCAAGGTTCCGAAAATCATTTATAATTAACTTTTATTTTAGAAAATTATTAGGGGGAAGAGAGTTATGAAAAGTTTATCAATTAAAACGATTGTTGCTATCGGAATTGGGGCTGCTGTTTTTGTGATTTTGGCGAAGTTTGCAGCAATTCCAACACCAATCCCAAATACTACCGTTCAAACATCATATGCATTCTTAGCATTAATGGCTTTAGTGTTCGGTCCCATTGCAGGGGCATTGATTGGATTAATTGGCCATGCATTAAATGATGCAATTTCGTATGGTTCTATTTGGTGGAGCTGGGTTGTTGTTTCTATGCTTGTTGGATTTTTATTTGGTCTTGCTAAAAACAAAATTGATCTTGAATCAGGAATTATCAATATGAAGAAGATTGTTACATTTAACATTGTTCAAGTAATTGCCCAAGCTATTGGCTGGTTTGTTGTTGCTCCAACATTAGATGTATGGATTTATGCAGAGCCGGCTAATAAAGTATATGTCCAAGGAATTGGAGCCGGTATCGCTAACATGGTCACAGTCGGAATCATTGGCACTATTTTATTAGTAGCTTATGCAAAAACAAGAAGTCAAAGTGGAAGCTTGACGAAGGATTTATAAAATAGAAAAGTAGTTTATGGTTTGCTGGGAGAGTAGTAAGATGAAGAAACCTGTTATTGAATTTAAAAATTATAGCTTTACATATCGTAGCCAAGCAGAGCCTACTCTTCGGGATATTAATCTTAAAATATATGAGGGCGAAAAGGTATTAATTGTAGGGCCGTCAGGATCAGGGAAGAGCACGATTGGAAATTGCATGAACGGGCTTGTTCCCTTTTCTTATAAGGGGACTACGCAAGGAAGCCTTACGATAATGGGTAAAGAAGCAAAGGATTTGGATATTTTTACAATATCTAAAATGGTCGGTACTGTTTTACAGGATCCGGATGGGCAGTTCATAGGTCTTTCTGTAGGGGAAGACATCGCCTTTGCTTTAGAAAATGATTGCCAGCCACAGAAGAGTATGTTTGAAACGGTTGGGGAAGTATCGAAAATGGTAGATATGGAGGATTATTTATATTCCTCCCTTCACCAGTTATCTGGCGGACAAAAACAAAGGGTTTCTCTAGCAGGGGTTATGGTTGATAAAGTGGATATCCTTCTGTTTGACGAACCACTAGCAAATCTTGACCCCGCGACGGGGCAGTATGCCATTGACCTAATTGATCGGATTCAAAAAGAAACGAACACAACAGTAGTTATTATAGAACATCGTTTAGAGGATGTTCTTTACCGTCATGTAGACCGGATTATTGTCGTGGATGAAGGAAGAATTGTCGGTGATATGAAACCAGATGAGCTTTTATCCAAACCTATATTAGAGGAACGTCATATACGTGAACCATTGTATGTCAAGGCGGTAAAATATGCTGGCTATCACATAACTGAGGACATGAATCCAGCTTACTTTCCCTCCTTTGATGTCGAGGCAAGTAAAGTTGGATTAAAAGAGTGGTTTGAAAAAGTGTCAAAACCCCAAAAAAGGGAAAAGGCTTCACCTATCTTAGAGCTGGAGCATCTTTCATTTAGCTATCATCAAGGACGAGATACGATTCGGAATGTATCTTTTTCCATTGAAAAGGGAGAGATGGTAAGTATCGTTGGTAAAAATGGTGCTGGAAAGTCGACCCTTTCGAAGCTTATTTGCGGATTTGAAAAACCAAGCTCGGGGAAAATTATCTTTTCGGGTGAAGATATAACGGATGATACAATCAAGGAAAGGTCTCTACGGATTGGGATGGTTATGCAAAACCCTAACCATATGATTTCAAAACATTTAATTTATGATGAAGTAGCACTTGGTCTTGTAATACGTGGTGTGCCTGGAGATGAGATTAGAAAGCGAGTGGAAGAAACACTTAAGGTATGTGGTCTCTATCCGTTTAGAAAATGGCCGATTTCTGCTTTGAGTTTTGGACAAAAGAAACGTGTGACCATCGCTTCGATTCTAGTATTAGAGCCAGAAATTATTATTCTAGATGAGCCAACTGCAGGTCAAGACCTTCGCCATTACACGGAAATTATGGAGTTTCTTGTAGAGTTAAACAAGCAGGGGATTACCGTTATTATGATTACACATGATATGCACCTTATGCTCGAATATACACCACGTGCTATTGTGATCGCTAATGGAGAGAAGATTGCGGACCAATCTGCTGCAAGTGTCCTTACAGATTCTGAAATTATTAAACAAGCAAACCTGAAGAAAACGTCCTTATTTGACTTAGCAAAACGAGCGGGTATTGAAGAACCACTTGAATTTGTTGAACGATTTATTGTGTATGATAAGGAGGTACGCAGAACATGGCAGTAGAGATGCTCACCTATATCGAACGAAAGTCACCAGTGCATCAACTGACTGGTGCAACGAAGCTCATTTGCTTTATTTTATGGTCTACTGCTGCGATGTTGACGTATGATACACGAATCCTCCTTTTTTTATTCGGATTTAGCATTTGTATTTTTTTAGTTTCTAAAATTAAGCTTAAAGAGATTTCGTTTGTTCTTCTGTTCATTTTATTGTTCTTGTTGATTAATAACCTTGCCATCTACGCTTTTTCTCCTCAAGAGGGAGTAAAAATTTATGGGACAAGTCATGTGTTAGTTGAGTTTGTCGGAAGATATAATCTTACACTTGAACAGCTGTTTTACCAGTTTAATATTACACTTAAGTATTTTACAGTTATTCCAGCGGCACTATTATTTATCGTGACAACAAATCCAAGTGAATTTGCTGCATCCTTAAATCGTATTGGTATTAGTTATCGTATATCCTATGCGGTTGCGCTAGCTTTACGGTATATACCCGAGATTCAAAGGGATTTTTGGAACATCGCACGCTCTCAGCAAGCAAGAGGGATTGATATGTCCAAGAATGAGAGGCTCTATAAACGAATAAAAAATGTGGCTTCTATTATTATCCCTTTGATCCTATCGAGCCTGGACAAGATAGAAACGATCAGTAATGCGATGGAGTTACGAGGTTTTGGAAAAAACAAAAAGCGTACCTGGTATAGTTTGCGTGCCTTTCAAATAGCTGATTATGTGACGGTGGTTTTATTTATTGTGATTTTAATTATCTCAATGGTTGTGACATTCCATGATGGTAATCGATTTTATAACCCGTTTTTAAAATAAAAAGGAATACCATTCAACTTTGGTATTCCTTTTCCTGTTATTAGGTTAATGGTTTGTTTTGTTTTAAAAGATTTGAAGCGGGAAGTGTAATAATTTTTCCTCCGATTTGTACATGGATGGAATCATTAAATATAGCTTTAACTATCCCTTTTAACTGGACGGTTGAATTAACCGTGATCTCTTTTTTTGCTTCGTTATTGGCAGTCATGGCAATTCTCCTCTCAGAGTTTTGTATATATAGAGGTTTAAAAATTAAAAACATTATATCCTTTAAAACTGAAAATTATTCATGTAAATATTTGTTTATTTTATTATTTTACATGTATTTAATTGTCTTGTGCAAGTTTCACGAACTAGTTATTTTTCCCTTTTTGATGCTCCTCGGTAATATGCTTCGCGAAGCTCCATGGCATACTGATCGAAGTACGGTAAACCCATTTCTGCGGCACCTTTTAATTCTTTTTCGACGTCATATGGAAGACGAACAATTTCAATTGAAAACGGTGCGACTTCTTTTGATTGATATTCACCATGTAAAATCGCAAAGGTTGCCAGTGTGGTATCAAGAGGGTTGCCAACACTTCCAACATTTAAAAGGGTTTTTTCTGTACCCATTGGTTCAATCAAGGCAGCGTGAATATCTCCAAATCCGATCACATCTGGTGTCTTTTCCTCTAAGGGAGTAATCCATTCAGAATGGTCGAACATGGCTCTTTTTTCATCATCAGAATGAATCATTGGGACAACGCGGTGATGGACACTTTTCGCAGAGGCGTGGTATAACCGGATGTATTTGCCACTCATATAAAAATCATAATGAAAAGGAAGTGTTCCTAAGTATGAAAGTCGTTCTTTCCCAAGCTGATTTTGATGCCACTTGATCCCCTCATCAGGATGTTCATTTTGAATAAAATCATCCCAATTCCCCAAAAGGACAACCTCACACACCTCTTGAATTCGGTCAACGGCCGCAGCTGAGTTTGGCCCTTTTCCTACAAGGTCTCCGAGGCAAAGAATGGTCTCAATACCACGATCTTTGATATGTTCTAGTACGGCTTCAAGTGCTGTCATATTTCCGTGAATATCGGAAATGAGCGCAATACTCATGATAAGGCCTCCTACGTATTTATATTATAGTATTAATAATAAAATAGATTGAAAATTTTGTCAGTAAAATTCGTAAATCACGTCTAAATTATTATTTATTCTTTCCATACCTATTTTCAGAGTTTAGAATGAAGTAAAGGGGGAGCGATTTCATGTTCCAAAAGGTGATTATTTTTCTTATTATATGTTCGGTAAGCTTGTTATCTTCCTGTGCCTCAAAGGAAACAAAGGAAGTCGGGGGAGTGGCTCATGGCAACCACAAGATGGAGCCGAAGGAGAGTACGATTCCTGAAGCAAGATTTCCTGCAGATACTTCATGGAAAAGGGAATACCTTCTTGACATAAAGGGAGAATCTCCATTTCTAGAAAAAAAGACTGTCATGTCCATGCAAAAATGGCGGGAGGAAATTATTGAATTCTCGAAATCTCAAGAACATGTATTTATCAATGGTCCAAATAAAAAACAGGTTGCCTTAACCTTTGATGATGGACCTGATAGTACGGTGACTTCAGCCGTGATTGGAGTTTTGGATCAATATGGAGTAAAGGGGAACTTCTTCTTTTTGGGAAGCGAAGCAGAGAAACATCCTGACGTAGTAAAGGAAGCCGATGAAAAAGGACATCTCGTGTTAAGTCATAGTTACCACCATGTTCAATTGGATCAGTTGGGAGAAACCGAAATTCGGAATGAAATGGAACAGGCAGGTCACGTGATTGAATCAATCATTGGCAAAGAGCCGGCTTTTATAAGGACACCTTATGGATCAACAAATGAACTAGTTGCTAACGTCGCGAAAGAACAAAAGTATTCCATTATTCTTTGGTCAATTGATTCACTCGATTGGGCGCAAAAAAGCACAGATGTGATCTATTCAAATGTGGTCGAAAACGTACGAAACGGCGATATTATCCTCATGCACACGGACTCAGATGAATACGATACATATGAGGCATTGCCAAGCATCATCGAAGAACTTCAGGAGCAAGGCTATGAGATTGTGGATTTAGAAACGATGCTAGGAGTTTCTGCTTATCAGTAAATAAAAGAATCGTAGGACTTCATGTGAGTGAAACCTACGATTCTTGTTCATTTATCTAATACTTGCTTTTCCGCTATTTACTTCAATGTTCACTTCATGTGTTCCAGCCCCGTGTTTGCCTTCCATTTTCTTTTTACCTTTTGTGGAATCATCAAGAGAGAAACTATTGGAAATGTAACCGCTATTTGATTCACCTTTTAATGTAAAGTCAGCATTATCTGGAAGGTCAATATCAAGCAGACCTGAACTTACGCTCGCATCAATTGAGTCTGTAAGGTCTGCAATCGTTGCTTTTAAACGACCAGAGTTGACTTCTGCTTCAAGTTTCCCTGTATATTCATCCACTGTCACATTACCAGAGTGAACTTCAATTTCTCCGCTTTTTGTAGTAAGCTTGTCAATTCTTGAATTTCCGGATGCAACATTATGTGTAAATGTTTCAGCTGAAAGGTTTTGCAATCTCATATTTCCAGAATGGACATCTGCAGATAGCTCGTTAAGCTTCATTGAAGTACCGTCAAGCTCTAAATGGCCAGAACCGACTATTAATGAAAGATCCTGGTCATAATCTTCTGGGATATACACCGTTAGTTTTGATTGATTAAAGAAAGGAAACCACCCAAGGTTGAAAAATCCGCGTTCATAACGGACTTCTATTGTGTCGCCACTTTTGGAAACATGTGCCTTGCCTTTTCCTTTCAGTTCGACTTCTACGTCATCGCGGTTTTCAGGAATGACAGTTGTGCTAATGGATGAAATATTAATTTCAATCTCATCAATTTTGTCCGTAACCTTGACAGAGTCTCCAGAATTTCCAAAAGGAAGTCCGGGAATACGGTACAGATTTGTAATCAATAAATAAGCCCCAATAAGAACGAAAAATATAATGAGTATTTTCTTCATTTTTTTACCTGCCTTTATCATTTATTCTATCCTTATCATAAAAGAAGAGAGGATATGGCGTAACGCACCACCGATATATTTCTAAATAAGACTTGAGGCTTATGAAAGAAAAAAGCAGATTGCATAAGCGACAATCTGCTTTACTATGATGTTTATAAAATTATTTATTTAATTCAACCCAGTCCTGCGACCATTTTTGGATTTCGTCCATTAAAGGTTTAAGGGCTACCCCTTTTTCGGTTAATGAATACTCAATACGTACAGGGGTTTCTGGGTATACATGTCGTTTTACAATACCTTGATTCTCTAAGTCCTTAAGTCTTTCCGAAAGAACTCTTCCACTAATTCCAATAGAAGATTCTAGCGTACAAAAACGCTGCGGACCATTAAGTAGTTGGTATATGAGAAGTCCAGTCCACCTTTGGCCAATTAAATTCATAGCTTTTTCGAATTTAGGACAAATTACATTTGTATCCATATTTCCTTCACCCCTATGAATATATTATAGCGCATTGTAAGAAATAATAAACATACTTGACATAATTTAATTACAAAAATATAATTACTTACATAAAGTAAGTAACTAATAAAAATTAGGAGGCACATAAAAAATGAAATATCAACGCCCACCGTATACATTTGTAGGTCTTGTAGACTTAAAGGTAACCGATTTACAGCGTTCGTTAACGTTTTATCAAAATACAATCGGGTTTAAAGTATTAGAGCAGTCTGAAAAAAAGGCACTTTTAACTGCGGATGGTAAAACACCACTCTTATCCATTGAACAGCCAGAAAACATTACACCAAAAGAGCCACGCCGAACAGGGCTTTACCATTTTGCATTACTTTTACCAACACGAGCGGATTTAGGAAAAGTACTTTTTCATTTGGTCCAAAATAATGTTCCTATTGGCGCTTCTGATCACGCCGTAAGTGAAGCACTCTATTTAGATGATCCAGATGGAAATGGAATTGAAATTTATTCAGATCGTCCAGACACAGAATGGGAATGGAATAATGGCGAAGTAAAAATGGTGACTGAACCACTTGATGGCCAAGGCGTACTCGCTGCTGCGAATGGTGAAAAATGGACCGGACTTCCTGAAGGAACAGTAATGGGGCATATTCACATGCATGTATCTGAGTTGGCAAAGACGGAAGAATTCTATACAAAAGGACTTGGGTTTGATGTTGTCACTCGTTATGGAGGAATGGCATTATTCATTTCTACAGGCGGCTACCACCACCATATCGGACTTAACACATGGAATGGCGTAGGTGCACCTGCACCATCAGAAAATAGTGCAGGAATTAAGTGGTTCACACTCGTACTACCAAACGAAACTGCCTTACAAACAACTGTCGAAAACCTAAAGCAAATCGGTGCATATGTTCAAGAAGAGGACGGATTTATTGTTACAAAGGATCCTTCTGACAATAAAATTAGACTTGTTGTTGCATAAGTGAATTAGATAAGCAGCTATCTTAGGGTAGCTGCTTTTTTGTGGTATTTGCGCAAAACGATAAATGATTTTCCGCAAACTAGAAATACGTATATCGCCGCGCCGCCAATTGATAAAAGATATTTCGGAAACGGAATAAACGGTATATCACCGGTCGGAAAAACGATAAATGATATCCCATAACCCGCAAGTTTTGTCGAATAAACAGATTAGGAGATAGCTAGATTTTGTTGATAAAAATATGATATAATTGGAAATGTATGGTAGGCCTTTCTCTGCTTGAGGAAGGTCTACATTTTTATACTCAAAATGAGGAAGGGGAAATAAAATATGAAGGTAAAGATGAAATTTTGCAAGGTGTTTGATCCTAGTAAGGAGGATATCTACTATGAGCCATAAGGAGTATTTTGCCGAGCAACTCCAATTTATCGACACAAATTTTCAAGAATTAAAAAGTCTCTATTTATCCTCCACACCACTTAAGGAAAGGGACCAGGATTTTTTTAATTCATATATTCGTAAAGTTGAAAGTTACCTGAAAAATGAAGGTACTGAAGCAATTCCGATGGTTTTTATCGGAACAAAGGTAACCGTCTTGTTTGATGGAGAAAATGATACAGAGGATTATTCTATTTGTTTACCAAAACAAACAGACCCGGATGCAGGGTGTATATCATTTCTTTCGCCTGTCGGAAGGCAATTATTGTTGCGTAAAGTGGGTGACAATGTAATTCTGAACACACCAGCAGGTGGGCTTCCAGTCACAGTTCAGAGCATAACGTTTGCCGGGAATTTAATTTTGCAGCAATAGTTATTAAAGCGCTTACATCACTTGGCTGTTTTTTATGTAGAAAAAGGAAGCGGATTTTTACTTGTTAATTATGTAACAATCCGATAAAATATCCTCTATACATTGAAATAATAAGTGATGACAGGAATTAGTAGCAGCTTATCTCCCTGAAGCAGAGAGCCGGTGGTTGGTGAAAACCGGAACAAAGGTAAAATGCGAATTACCTCCTTGAGCTTTCTTTGTGAACCCCAACGGCAATTAGCAAAGAACGGACGAACCGTTATTCGAATGAAGCGGAAGATACATATATCTTCAAACAAGGGTGGTACCGCGTGCAACCACGTCCCTTTTTTAGGGGCGTGGTTTTTTACTGTTTTTTTAGGGAGGAGTCCTGTCTCGGGGACAAAACTAGGTAAGGGCTGGGTGGAATTGTCGTTGAGCAGCCTAAAAGTAAGTAAAAGACATACTAAATAATTCACAAACTAGGAGGAAAACCAGAATGGAGAACTTTATTGAACAGTTAACCAATGAACAAAAAATAGAACTAGAAAGACAATTTGCCATTTATTCAAATGGGGTACAAGAAATCGTTCCTGCACATGAACTCAAACAAAAAATCGCAAAATCAATTGTGACAAACCAACCGCTAAAAGTAAAACTAGGTCTAGATCCGTCAGCACCTGATGTTCATTTGGGTCATACAGTGGTGTTAAACAAATTGAAACAATTCCAAGAAAATGGACATGTCATCCAGCTTCTTATTGGTGACTTCACAGGAAAAATCGGGGATCCTACCGGTAAATCTGTTGCCCGAAAACAACTGACAGACGAAGAAGTTAAGCATAATGCGAAAACATACTTTGAGCAGTTTGGAAAAGTGTTAGACATGGAAAAGGTGGAGCTTCATTACAACTCCAAATGGCTATCTGCCTTAAACTTCGAGGATGTTATCAATTTGGCGGCAAGCATTACAGTTGCTCGTTTGCTTGAAAGAAATGATTTTTCTGAGCGTTTAGCTACTGGAAAGCCAATTTCGCTTCATGAGTTTTTCTATCCATTAATGCAGGGTTATGATTCGGTTGAGCTAGAAAGCGATATTGAATTAGGTGGAAATGACCAGCACTTCAATGTATTAATGGGAAGACATTTACAAGAACATTTTGGGAAAGAAAAGCAGGTCGTTATACTTCTACCACTTTTAGAAGGACTTGATGGCGTTGAAAAGATGTCTAAGTCAAAGGGTAATTACATTGGTGTGGATGAGGCACCAAATGATATGTATGGAAAAACAATGTCCATCCAAGATGAAATGATGGCGAAATACTTTGATCTAGTAACAGATTTATCAATTGAAGAAAAAAGTGAGATTAAAGCCAACTTAGAAAATGGGTCACTACATCCACGTGATGCAAAAATGCTCCTTGGAAGAACCATTGTGAGAATGTATCATGGTGAAGAAGCAGCACAGCAGGCCGAAAATCATTTTAAAACAGTCTTTCAAAAAGGAGTAATCCCAGAAGACATCCCAGAGGTCTCTTGGTCAGGAGAAAACTCCATTTCCATCATAGACTTGCTTGTTCAATTGGAATTACAAAAATCCAAAGGAGAAGCACGAAAAATGATCCAAAATGGTGGCGTTAAACTGAATGGTGAAAAAGTTGTGGATATTCAATTAGAAGTAGAAATAACAAACGATATGATTCTACAAGTCGGAAAACGTAAATTTGTTAAAATTAAGAAGTAATAAAAATGGGGCGACATCCTAGTATGTCTGCCCCATTCTTTTATTTTCCAATAAACATTTGTGACCAGTAGTTTCCGCTTGCTTGGTGTCCAACTCCTATATGAGTGAAGTTCGGATTCAGGATGTTTTTTCGATGTCCTTCACTGTTCATCCAAGCGTTCACCACAGCTTCAGGAGAGGTTTGCCCTTTCGCAATGTTCTCACCAGCAGTTTTGTACGATACCCCAAAATCCCTCATCATATCAAATGGAGACCCGTAAGTTGGGCTCGTATGGGAAAAATAATTTTTTTGTTGCATGTCGTTGGCTTTTGTTTTCGCAACTTTGCTTAATGCAGTGTCCGCTTGAAGGGCAGGTAAACCGTTTTTCTTACGCTGTGCATTTGTAAGATCGATTACCTGTCTTTCAAAATTACTAACGCCTGCTGTAGGTGCCGGAGCTGGAGCAGGCTGTTGAGCCGCAGGTTGGCGATTTTGCTCAGTTGGTGTTGTTTGCCCTGTTGGATAATTCGGTGCAGGCGCAACATTATTTGGTGCTGGTACTGCATTATTTGGTCCACCTGTGAAATGGTAGTTCCCATTAGGTACTACGTTTGTACCGTTTGGTGTACCGACTACAATTTTTTTATTGATGAACCGATAATATTTTTGCTCGCCCTGTGCATTTTGAACGCTTGTTGTATGTGGATACTTATCGCTCGACGTTGTTGTGCGATAAGGACGGTCTTGTTTGATGAGATAGCCGTTATTCACATTTTCCACGTTTGCTGAACGGTTCGTATCATCTGCTGCATTGTTGTTGTTGTTGTTACATGCAGATAATAAAAGCATCGCAGACCCCAGAATCGCTAAACCCGTTTTTGTAAATCTTTGCAATCTAAGTTCCTCCTTTGCGTATTCGATTTACTTTTATATTTTGCTTCTTCCTTATATAAAGTATTGGTGGTAATTAAAGTGAGGGGGTAAGCAAAGCGCAGATAATAATTAAAATGTTAAAATTCACCATAAAAAAGGCAGATTCCTAATGAATCTGCCTTGAGAGGTTTTTTCTAGCATCCTTCAGCTTTATTGATATGAAGTGGAGGAGGAACAAGCCATCCTTTTTCTTTGTTAAGGCGTAGCATTCTTGCTCCAAATTGTGCTTTCTTCATATGAAACTGTCCATACATTGTAGCAATATCCTCTCGAATACATTGTCCGATGATGGTACTGCATGCGACTAAACCTGCAGCTATATCAGCTGACACCTTTGCTGCAATTTCAGGATCTAAAAAACGAGCCCCTGGAGGGATATTTTCAAGACATGCGTTAGGTCGCTCTGGAGGTGCAGGAGGTAACCCTATCCCATTTTCTTTTAAAACTGTTTCAACTTCTTCAATTTCCAGTTTAAGCCCATTTTCAATGATGTCTTCTATGATTTTCTTTAAATCATCGTCACCGGTATGATTAAGTAAGGTTTGGTAAGCAGAAACCATTCCTTTTGCTGTTAACAAGTGAGACCATACACCAAAAACTTCACCATAATGCATTGGCTCTTCCTTTGGATTTCCACTTAATATTCCCATCATAAACCTCCTCAATGGTTGCTTTTTCATAACATCACCTTCTTTTATTAAGAAGACATTTCTAGAATCTCCTCAGAGATATTGTTTTATGTGATGAATAATATAACAAAAACGCAGGTCAAAAACCGTATACTAAAAAGGAGGACAACATTATTGCAGAGGTGAATAACATGAAAATCATTGATATTTCTCAGCCTTTAGGACTCGCAACAAAGGAATGGCCGGGTGATACTCCATTTGAATACGCGTTGTCATGGTCAATTGAAGAAGGATCAACAGTAAATGTAGGAAAAATCAAAACCAGTACTCATATTGGAACGCATATTGATGCGCCATACCATTTTGACAATAATGGGGGAAAGGTGCATGAACTCGAGCTTGACCTCTATGTGGGAAAGGCTCGAGTGGTTGAAGTATCAGGAAAAAAGGAAATTGGGGTTGAGGATTTAAAAGGAATTGACTTAGATGGGATAAAACGATTATTAATACGTACAAATTCATGGAATAATCGAAACCAATTTCCAACCTCAATTTCCAGCTTAAAACCAGAAGTCGCTTCCTTTTTAGCTGGAAAAGGAATTCAATTAATTGGCGTGGATACCCCATCTGTCGATCAGTTGGATAGTAAAGATTTACAGGCCCATCATCATTTACATAAGCATGGCATATATATTCTTGAGGGGATTGTCTTAGATGATGTGGAACCTGGTGATTATGAATTAATTGCTCTCCCGCTTGCAATTGAGGGAGCGGATGGAAGTCCTGTACGAGCAGTTTTGAAAAGAATATAGGGGAACGAAGAAAAATCCATTGCCTTAAGAACAATGGATTTTTTTATCCTCTAGGAAAGGAGGAAATACGTTATTAACAAGCAACAGGTGTGAGATCATTTTTATTTACGAGTTCTACCTTAAAGAGTAATTCCATTTGCTTGATCTCATACATTCCATTTTCATAATCATACAGAACTTCGTACAAATCATTTTTATAAACAACCTTATCACCTTGTTTCATGGAATACCTCCTATTCAATGGCTTATCCATAGTGTAATATAAGGATGGCCCTTCATCTATACGCCTTTAGTTATATTGTAATAGATAAAAGTGTTGATTTTTTGTAAAAAGTTCCATGGAAGTGGTATAGACAACTAAACCCCTAGGTGTTAAAATGAGTTGCAGTAATAATTCTACCTATTTTTTGTTACACTACCATGTAAGCGTTACCTGTTTTGAAATCATTTTTATTTTTGTAGGTGTACCAAAAAATAGAGGATGACACAAAACATAGGAGGAATATCATCATGATGAAGTATCTTCAAAAAATTGGTCGCTCATTGATGTTACCTGTTGCGGTATTACCAGCAGCGGCTATTTTGATGGGTATCGGATACTGGATTGACCCTACTGGTTGGGGAGCAGACAATGCAGTAGCAGCATTTTTAATTAAAGCAGGATCTTCTATTATTGACAACATGTCAATTCTATTTGCAGTCGGTGTTGCTTTAGGGATGTCAAAGGATAAAGACGGTTCAGCAGCACTAAGTGGTCTAGTTGCTTACCTGGTTATTACAACTTTACTTGGTACAAACACTGTTGCAATGCTGCAAGGGGTTGATCCAGGTGAGGTAAATGCGGCTTTCGGTAAGATTGGCAACCAATTTATTGGTATCCTCTCAGGATTAGTTGCTGCAGCGATGTACAATCGTTTCAGTGAAGTACAATTACCGGATGCACTAGCATTCTTTAGTGGAAAACGATTGGTACCAATTATGACATCTGTAGCGATGATCGTAGCATCTGCAATTCTTTTCTTTGTATGGCCAGTGGTTTATACAGGATTAGTTTCATTCGGTAAGGGTATCAGTGAATTAGGATCTATTGGTGCAGGACTTTACGGATTCTTTAACAGATTATTAATTCCAACAGGATTACACCATGCTTTAAACTCCGTATTTTGGTTTGACGTTGCGGGAATTAACGATATCGGTAACTTCTGGTCAGGAAATGGAGAAAAAGGAATTACAGGTATGTATCAAGCAGGATATTTCCCAGTTATGATGTTTGGTCTACCAGCAGCTGCGCTTGCAATGTATCACACAGCGAAAACAGCTCGTAAAAAACAAGTTGCTTCTTTAATGTTGGCAGCAGGTTTTGCATCGTTCTTTACAGGTGTTACTGAACCTCTTGAATTTGCATTCATGTTTGTTGCACCAGCATTATATGTAGTTCACGCGGCATTAACTGGTATTTCATTATTTATTGCATCAACTTTCCACTGGACTGCAGGTTTTGGATTCAGTGCAGGTTTAGTTGACTTTGTATTAAGTTCACGATTACCTTTAGCAAATATGCCATATATGCTATTGCTACAGGGTCTTGTATTCTTTGTTCTATACTATTTAATCTTCCGTTTCTTAATTACGAAGTTCAATATTAAGACTCCTGGTAGGGAAGATGATGTAGAAGAAGGTCAAGCTATTCAAGCAGACGGAAAAACAAGATTCGCAAGCATGGCAGCTCAAATTTATGAAGGCTTAGGTGGAGACGAGAACGTTACATCAGTTGATAATTGTGTCACTCGCCTACGTTTAGAAGTAAAAGATATGGATAAAGTGGATCAGCAAAAAATAAAAGCTACAGGTGTTCCAGGAATCAATATTGTGGGTAAAAACAGTATCCAAGTTATTGTAGGAACAAATGTACAATTCGTTGCAGACGAGGTCCATAAAATTCGTAAAGAAAAGTAAAAATGTTATAGGGCTATCCAATAAGGATGGTCCTTCTTTTATTTACAAAGAAAACACAATAATTTTATGACAAGATGGGAAAAGTAAGGAAAAATAACCAATACTATAGTGGTATAGACAACTAGCCGCCTTGAACGATATACTTAAAGTAAGAAACATAAAAGGAGTCCTTTGCATGTTTATAACAAACCTAACTATATTTTCTGAAGATGGTATCATCAAAAAAGGATTTATTGAAATCGAAGGAAAAAAAATAAAGAAGGTTGGTCAAATGGCTGACTTCCAAACAAGTGATAAAGACGAAGTCATCTCATTTGATGAGTCTTATTCACTCCTTCCAGGAATGATTGACCTACATATTCACGGAGCTGGCGGTTCCGATGTGATGGATGCGACCCAAGAAGCATTAGATACAATGACAAAGATATTACCGAAGGAAGGTACCACAAGCTTTCTTGCAACAACGATGACTAAGACAAAAGAAGATATTGAGAATGCGATTGGGACTATTGCTGATTTTATTCCGAAGCAACATCCAGGTCATGCTGAGATATTAGGCGCACATTTAGAGGGGCCATTTTTGTCTCCGAAAAGAGCGGGAGCCCAGCATCCAGACAATATCATTAACCCAGATGTGGAGCTGTTTAAAAAATGGCAATCCGTATCAGGCGACAATATTCGCCTTGTGACATTAGCGCCAGAAGAACCAGGTGGACTTGAGTTAACAGCCCATTTGAAAAATACAGGCGTTGTGGCCTCCATAGGTCACTCAGACGCGGTATATGATGAGGTTGAAGCTGCGATAGAAGCAGGAGTTACCCATGCTACGCATTTATTTAACGGCATGCGCGGCATTCATCATCGGGAGCCTGGTGTAGCAGGTGCTGTTCTCTTACATGATGAAGTCAAATGTGAAATGATTGTCGATGGTATTCATATTGCACCTAAAATGGTGAAATTTGCATATAAAAATAAAGGGAGCGAAGGTTCTATTCTTGTAACCGATGCAATGCGTGCTAAATGCATGAACCCGGGAACATATGATTTAGGCGGTCAAGAAGTTATTGTGAATGAAGAGAGAGCTGTATTAAAAGATGGCACCTTAGCAGGAAGTATTTTAAAATTAAATGATGCAGTTCGAAATATGATGAGATTCGCTGATTGCTCTCTTGAGGACATAACCGTAATGACAGCTGTTAACCCAGCCAAACAAATCAATGTGTTTGATCGAAAAGGAAGCATCAAGGCTGGTAAGGATGCAGATATCGTGATAGTAAATGATCAATTAGAGGTAATCATGACATTTTGTCGTGGAAAACTTGCTTATTCAAATAGGGAGGGATAATAGATGAAGGTTATAGCGGTAAAAGATTTTAAAGAAATGAGCCAATTCGCAGCAGCTATGATTTCACATCAAGTAAAAGAAAAGCCAAACTCGGTATTAGGTCTTGCGACTGGTGGTACTGTAGTAGGAACATATGAGGAGCTAATTAGGGACCACAAGCAAAACAAAACGTCGTATGAAAACATACAGACAGTTAATCTTGATGAATATTTAGGAATTGATAAGGACCATCCAAATAGCTATCATCATTTCATGATGGAAAATCTTTTCTCACATATTAATATTAATCAAGACAACATCCATATTCCAAATGGGTTGGCAAATAATTATGAAGAAGAAAGTATAAAATACGAAAAGGTCATTTCCGATTTAGGTGGGGTCGACCTTCAATTACTTGGAATTGGGGTTAATGGCCATATTGGATTTAATGAGCCTGGCACACCTTTCGATTCTGCTACCCATGTAGTGGAGCTTGAAGAATCTACAAGACAGGCTAATATGCGTTTTTTCAATAGCATCGAAGAAGTTCCAACCCATGCTGTCACAATGGGAATCTCTACAATCATGAATAGTAAAAAAATCCTTTTACTCGTTTCAGGTAAAACAAAGGCAGAAATCCTTGAGAAAGTAATAAATGAAGATATTACGGAAACGATTCCTGCTACTGTTTTGAAGAATCATCCTGATGTAACGATAATTGCAGACGAAGAGGCACTTTCATTAGTGGATGATGAAAAAAAGAGGGGCTTTAATCGTGATAAAGAAGAGTTCACCAGTACCTATCTACTTTCAAATTGAGCAAGGAATTCGTGAAAAAATCGAAAAAAAAGAACTGAAGCCTGGCGACATGATTCCATCTGAAAGAGAATATGCAGAAAAGTTTCAAATCAGTAGGATGACTGTTAGACAAGCCATCAATAATCTTGTCAATGAGGGTTATTTAGAAAGAGTACGAGGAAAAGGGACTTTCGTTGCTGTAAAGAAAATTGAAAAAAATACGCAGAAGTTAACGAGCTTCTCCGAGGACATGCTTTCTAGAGGGCTTAAACCAGCTACAAAGGTATTAAGCTTTAAAATAATAGAAGCAGACTCTTTAATTGCCTCAAGACTTAAGGTGGAAATAGGAGCAGAGGTTTACAAAATTGAACGATTACGACTTGCAGACCAGCAGCCAATGGCTTTTGAGGTTTTTTATATGTCACAAGACCTTGTGCCAGGTCTAACATGGGAAGTGGCAGAGCACTCCATATTTGGATATGCAGAGGAAATTGGGCTTCATATCACATCTGGGGTTCAGGAGCTTGAAGCAACCACCGCCCAAAAGCGCGAGGCATCTGCGTTGGGAATTAAGGTGGGAGCACCTATTCTATATTTTCAACAAACATCATACCTTGAGGATCAGCAGCCACTCGAGTTTGTAAAATCTTATTACCGTGGTGATAGATATAAATATAAAGTGGAAGTGGTTCGAACATTATAGTAGGAGGTTTCATCATGAAACGACTTTTAGATTGTACAGCCTCAGATTTTCAAAAAATGAACGGACAGGATCTCAAACAATCCATTAAGGCTTCTGAAGGAAGGGTTATTTTATCAGAGGTAATTGGTTCCTTTCAGCCAATATATCCAGCCGTAACGAATGCCGAAATGGCGTCAGCATTTGGTGCCGATCTCTTGATTTTTAATTATTTTGATGTTTTTTCTCCTTTTGTAGAAGGCTTTGAAGCTGGGGAGGGTGAATCCATCGTTGAAAAGCTTAAGGAGCTTACCGGCAGACCAATTGGCTTAAATTTAGAGCCTGTTGACCCCAATGCACAGCAGCTTGAAAAACTAAGTCAACTTCCAAAAGGTCGCTTGGCAACAGAGGAGTCCTTAAACGAGGCGAAAAAACTTGGCTTTGATTTTGTTTGCTTAACTGGAAATCCGAAAACCGGTGTTACAAATAACGAAATTGTTGTCGCAATTAAGAAGGCGCGTGAAGTGTTTGGAAGCGAAGGCCTCATTATTGCAGGAAAGATGCATGGTGCGGGGGTTGCCAATGAATCCGGAAGTGGAATCATATCAGACACAGCACTAGAAAGCTTTGTTGATGCAGGTGCGGATGTGATCTTAATGCCTGCCCCTGGAACTGTTCCGGGAATCACGCTTGAAACAACGGAGAAGAATGTCCGTTTTGTTCATTCCAAAGGTGCATTGGTGATGCTGACAATTGGTACAAGTCAAGAAGGTGCTGATGAAGCAACGATTCGTCAAATTGCGTTAACAAGTAAAATGGCTGGTGCGGACATCTACCACATTGGAGATGCCGGCTTTCATGGTATTGCGATTCCCGAAAACATCATGACTTATTCAATCGCTATTCGAGGAAAGCGTCATACATATGTCCGAATGGCAGCTTCGGTTAATCGCTAAAAATACGGATTTAAAAAGGAGATGAGGTTTCAAATACATCGTCGTATTTGTCCTCATCTCCTTTTTTTGCGCTTTTTGCGAACCCTTAAGACCTGTAACACCATATAACCAATCATAGCCCCTGCCGTATTTAAAATAATATCATCTACATCAAAGCTTCCAAGCTTACTGAAGAGTTGAAGAACTTCAAGCGAGAATATTCCGATGACAAAAGCAAAGAGAAACAAAAAGAAATTTGAAAGCTTCGGAAAAAGAATCGGGAGTACAATCCCAAATGGTATAAAAACGCCAATATTTCCCGCAATATTAATAATCCAAATGTGAAGAGGAAAATGGTCATAATACGTAAAATAATTCGTAATCGTTGAAAAGGGCGTTAGGTTGTACCGGAATTCCACACCCTTTGTCCGGAAATATGCAAAAAACATCCAGTATATAAGAAATAGTGAATAAGTGATGAACACTGTACCGGCTAAAAACCGTTTTATAGGCTGCCCCAATTTAGTAAAATCTCCAATCCCTAAAACATTTTTCTAGTTTACTCTACCGCAAAAAGGAGGCAATGTCACATGAGATTTTTCGTTTCCTCCATCTATAGATTATAATAGGAAAATAACGTGTATGAAAAGGGATGTTAAAAAATGGACACAATTACAATACTACAAATTGGATTAGGAATAATCTTCATTATTTTGATTTACGACTCCTTCAGACCTGTAAAGAACCTCAAACAATTATCGGCAGAGGATTTTAAAGAAAAAATGAAAAGGCCAAAGGAAATTGCGCTCATTGATGTGCGTAGCCCTTATGAATACCAAACAAACCACATTAAAGGGGCCATTAATCTGCCTTTGTCTAAAATTAAGCGAAACAAGATAGAAATTCCAACGGATAAGGACATTATTTTATATTGCCAAACAGGGATACGAAGTAAGCAAGCGGCAAAAGCCCTACGGAGAGGGCATAAAAACTTACCACTATCTCACCTAAAAGGTGGCCTCTATAGCCTGAAAACAGAAGCCGCTCCCGGACCAAAGAAAAAGTAAAAATCACCTACCGTACAGGGGAAACCGGCACGTTTGACTGTACGGTTTATTTTACATATAATAGAAGAATAAAAGACTGATAGAAGGGGTGATGTCGTTGGGAAGTTATACCGTATTGGAGAACTAGCAAAAGAAGCAAATGTATCAAAACGCACGATTGATTACTACACACAGCTTGGTATACTAACTCCAGAACGATCAGACTCAAACTATCGGTTCTATAGTGACGAGGCGGTGGAAACCCTTCATCTCGTTTCTCAATACAAGGAGTTAAACATTCCTTTACTTGAAATCAAGGAAAAGGTAGAGCTATTCCATACCAATCGTGTAGAGCAAGAAAAAGTCTTGAAATACACGCAAGTTCTTTCAAAGCGCATGGAGTATTTAGAAACGGAACTGAAAGAAATGCAGCCAATGCTGGAGTCTCTTACAGAGGACCAACAAAAATCCGTGGTGAACAAGATGTCCACACAAAGCATGGCACTCGCAAAATTAATTATGGTTCTGTTTACTTGAATCTAAGCTTATATAGTTATGAAACTATCAGAATAAAAATTCATTCTTAAAGAATAAAAAATCATTGTCATAAATACTTTGTATAAACGACATTTCTTCGTAAGGAATGTAAAATTAAAATAAGAGTTCAAAAAGGAGGGTAAAAAGGACCAAGGATTTCAAGGCGGTGTAGCTTTGAGTACCTGAGCGTATGGGGTTAATACGTGAGGAACGCAAAAGCAAGCCAACGCAGAAATTCGATGTGTCATTTTCGGCCGACTTTTTGACAACATTAAAAACTTACCTATTTAGGAGGTGTAATCCTTACTCGTTTCGCACGTGTAAGGAAACTATTTGGAGATATTTAATTTGGTCTTGGTTGCAATTTTGATTGCGTTAACTGCCTTTTTTGTGGCGTCGGAATTTGCGATTGTAAAAATAAGAAGTACTCGTATCGACCAACTCGTACAAGAAGGGAATAGAAACGCTATTGCTGCTAAGGCCGTCATCTCAAACCTGGATGAATATCTTTCGGCATGTCAGTTAGGTATCACAGTAACAGCTTTAGGCCTTGGTTTTCTTGGAGAATCAACTGTTGAGGCTTTACTTCATCCGTTATTCGGTATGTTAAATATACCGGCTTCATTTTCAACTGCTTTATCAATCGCAATCGCGTTCCTGATTATTACATTTTTACATGTTGTAGTCGGAGAACTCGCACCGAAAACGATCGCTATTCAAAAAGCAGAAAGAATTACTCTGTTTTTTTCTAGACCCTTGATCTTTTTCTATCGATTGATGTTTCCATTTATTTGGGTATTAAACGGTTCTGCCCGCTTGTTAACCGGATTATTCGGCTTTAAGCGTATATCAGAACACGATATTGCCCATACAGAGGAAGAATTGCGACTTATTTTATCTGAAAGCTATAAAAATGGTGAAATTAACCAGTCTGAATATAAATATGTGAATAATATCTTTGAATTTGATGATCGTGTAGCCAAGGAAGTCATGGTACCACGTACCGAGATCATTGCCCTTGATAAGGAAAAATCAGTCCAAGAAATTTTACAGATTATGACGAGTGAGAAGTATACACGTTACCCAGTCGTTGATGGGGATAAAGACCATATTATTGGATTGGTTAACTTAAAGGAACTGCTCACGGATGTTGTGACAGGGACGGGTGCAACTGATAAAACAATCGAGGATTATACGAGACCTATCATCCATGTCATCGAGTCTATTCCAATTCAAGAATTATTAGCTAAAATGCAAAGAGAACGCGTGCACATGGCGATTTTAATCGATGAATATGGCGGGACCTCTGGACTGGTGACGGTTGAGGACATTATTGAAGAAATCGTTGGAGAAATTCGCGATGAATTCGATACCGATGAAAAGCCAGCTATCCAAAAAATTAACGACACGACAACGATCTTAGATGGTAAGGTCTTAATTGGTGAAGTTAACGACCTGTTTGGATTACAAATTGATGATACGGATGTAGATACGATTAGTGGTTGGATTTTAACCGAACAAATTGATATCCACCCTGGTGACAAAATTCCATTTGGGGATTATGAATTTAGAATCATCGAAATGGATGGTCACCATATAAAATCCCTGGAAATCAAAAAAATCATCAAACAAGAACAGATCATCACGATTGGCCAAAGCGCCAGCGCACTAGAATAACATGCAAAAGCCTTGACGGGTATCTCGTCAAGGCTTTTTTGATGACTTCATATTTTGGGGATTGAGTGATTTGGACAAGAGTAGAGGTGCCCCCCAGAGAGCTGTCCAAAAGCGAGGATGATTCTGACAAGAGTAGCGGCGAAATCCTGAGAACTGTCAAAAGGCGAGGGTGATTCTG